>JANMSG010000251.1:0-14108 GCA_031389065.1 Acidobacteriota bacterium
GCATCCAGCCTTTCCGAAGCTGAATTACGGATGAGCGAACGCAAGCGGGCGGAGGCGACGCGGCGAGACTCTGAAGAGAGATATAGAGCCATCCTCGCCAATATCGAGGATGGTTATTGTGAAATTGATTTGAAGGGCAACTTCACCTTCTTCAATGATGCAATCTGCACCATCTTTGGTTATTCGCCAAAAGAATTGATGGGTATGAATTATCGCGACTACACAGAGCCGGAAACCGTGTCGAGACTGTTTCAGACCTTCAATGAGATCTATCGCACCGGAAAATCTTCCAGCGGATATGGCTATCGGATATTCCGCAAAGACGGGACACCGCGTTTTGTAGAAACTTCTGCCACACTCATCCGGGATGCATTCGGGCAGCCCGTCGGTTTTCTTGGTATTCTCCGCGACATCACCGAGCGCAAGCAGACCGAAGAGGTGCTGCGGCAATCGGAAGAGCGCTACCGCACAATTATCGAGGATATGAACGATGCCTATTGGGAGATGGACCTCACTGGAAAACTCACTTACTTCAATGATCAGTTGATGAAACTCCATGGGCGCTCAACGGAAGAGTTGATGGGGATCAGCTACAAGTCGTATATGGGTGAGGAGACCGTAGAAAAGGTTTTCAAATTTTACAATGAGCTGTACCGCACCGGAGAGCCCATAAGAGGACTGATCCATGAACAGTATCAAGGCGATTGCACGCTGACCTATGTAGAATCAAACGTCTCCTTGATCAAAGATGCGGAGGGCAAACCGCTGGGCTTTCGCGGCATTTCGCGCGACATCACCGTACGGAAACAGACAGAGGCGGCACTGCAAGAGTCGAAAGATTATCTAGATCGGATTATCAACACGATTGCCGACCCCATCTTTGTCAAAGACCGACAACATCGCTTTGTCTTGCTCAATGACGCCTTCTGCCAATTCGTAGGACAAACCAGAGAAGCAATGATCGGGAAAACCGTCGCCTGTTATTGCCCGCCGGATGAGGCGCTTGCCATCATCGAAAAGGACAATATTTTTTTCGCTAACGGCAGCGGAAAAAGCTTTGAGGATTACTTTACTGATGTACAAGGCAATTACCACATTATCCTTACCAGGAAGGCTATATACGAAGCTCAGGATGGAGAAAAGTTTCTCGTCGGCGTGATCCGTGACATCACCGAATTCAAGCAAACCGAAGAAGCACTCAAGCTAAGTGAAGAGCGCTATCGCACAATTATAGAGGAGATGACCGATAGCTACTGGGAGCTTGATCTGGCTGCAAAATTTACCTTCTTCAATAACCAGATGATAATAGAGCAGAGACGCTCAAGAGAAGAGTTGCTGGCTTTGAACCCATACGATAGCACCTACATTAATGAGGAAAACAGGGAAAAGGCAGCCAACGTATATCGTCAGATATACCTGACAGGAGAGGCTGCCAGAGGACTCACTTTTGAGCTGATTCGAGGTGATGGGACGAAATATACGATTGAATCGAGTGTCTCGCTCATCAAAGATAAAGACGGTAAAGGGGTGGGCTTTCGCGCTATCTCGCGCGACGTGACCAAGCGTTTACAGACGGAAGTGGCGCTCCGGCAATCAGAAGAGCGCTACCGCACGATTATCGAAGATATGAGCGATGCCTATTGGGAGATGGATCTTGCTGGAAAATCCACCTACTTCAATGATCAGTTGGTGAAGCTCCATGGGCGCTCAGCGGAAGAGTTGATGAAGCTCAGCTACAAGGCATATTTGGGTGAGGAAGCCGCCAAAAAGGTTTCCAAATTTTACAATGAGCTGTACCGCACCGGAGAGCCGATCAAGGGGCTTATCCAGGAACAGTATCAAGGCGATGGCGCGCTGATCTATGTGGAATCCAACGTCTCGTTGATCAAGGATAAAGATGGTAAAGGGGTGGGCTTTCGCGGTATCTCGCGCGACGTGACCAAGCGTTTACAGACGGAAGAGGCGCTGCGGCAATCGGAAGAGCGCTACCGCACGATTATCGAGAATGCCAACGACATTATCTACACCCTTGATCTTGCGGGAAACTTTACTTCTCTCAACCTCACGGGAGAGAGATTGACAGGTTATGCTCGCGAAGACATCGTACATCTCAACATTGAAGCTATTGTGGCACCCGATTATCTGGAAGAGATACTGCAGAGGCTCCAACGCAAGGAAGAACTCGGTCACGTGTTCCTCTACGAGATTGACATCATCACTAAGTCGGGACACAGATTATCTTTAGAAATTAACACGCGGCATATATTCGATAACGGCAAGGCAATCGGATTTCAAGGAATCGCTCGCGATATTACCGAGCGCAAGAAGACGGAAGAGGCGCTACGGCAATCGGAAGAACGCTACCGCTCGATTATCGAAGATATGACAGAGGCTTATTGGGAGATGGATCTCGCTGGAACCTTCACGTTCTGCAATCACCAATTGGTGAGAGAGACCCGCCGCTCAAGAGAAGAGTTGTTAGGTCTTAACAACAAGCAGTATATGGATGAAGATACGATCAAAAAAGTCGGCAAGATTTTCAAGCAGATATACCTTTCGCGAGATCCAGCCAGAGAGGTCGCCTATGAAATGATAAAAGGGGATGGTACGAGATATTTTGTTGAATCGAACATCTCTCTTATCCTAAATGAAGAAGGTAAGCCGATAGGTTTTCGCGGCGTCAACCGCGACGTGACCCAGCGCAAACAGGCAGAGCTGGAATTGCAGCGCGCCAAAGAGACCGCCGAAGATGCCAATCGTGCCAAGAGCGAATTCCTCGCCAATATGAGCCACGAGATTCGCACTCCGATGAATGGCATCATCGGCATGACCGAACTGACGCTCGATACCGACCTGGCTCCCGAACAACGCGAGTATCTCATCATGGTGAAAGATTCTGCCGATGCCTTGCTTGCGGTCATCAATGACATCCTCGACTTCTCGAAAATCGAAGCTGGCAAACTCGATCTCGATCCAATTAACTTCTTCCTCCATGACAGCATTAATGACACCATAAAGGCTCTGGCTCTGCGCGCCCATCAGCAAGGTCTCGAACTCGCTTGCCACGTCTTGCCCGATGTCCCTGATGCCTTGATTGGAGATTCAGGCCGCTTGCGGCAAATTCTGTTGAACCTGGTTGGCAATGCCATCAAATTCACAGAAAAGGGAGAGATTACGGTTCGTGTAGAGGTAGAGACGCGTGACCCGGAAGAGCCCCTATTGCATTTCAGTGTGTCTGACACGGGCATCGGTATTCCGCTCGATAAGCAGCAGATGATCTTTGAGGCTTTCTCCCAGTCCGATGGTTCGACATCGCGGAGCTTCGGCGGAACCGGTCTGGGACTGACGATCTCTTCAAAGCTGGTCGAAATGATGGGCGGACAGATTTGGGTAGAAAGCGAGCCGGGGATGGGCAGCACATTTCATTTCACTTCTCGGTTCAGCCTGCAGAAAGAAGAGAGTGTTTCGGCGATGAAGTGCTCACTTGGGGTTCCGTTGAAAACACCTCCTAAGATTCAGGATGCAACCTATCACAAGTCAGAAAAAGAGAGAGGACCCTATCATATTCTGTTGGCCGAGGATAACCTCGTCAACCAGAGACTGGCGGTACGCTTGTTAGAAAAGCGTGGGCATAGTGTAGTTGTAGCCGATAATGGGCGTAAGGCAGTGGCAGCTTTCGAGAATGAAGCATTTGACTTGATCTTGATGGATATGCAGATGCCGGAATTGAATGGTTATGAAGCGACAGCCCTCATCCGCGAGAAAGAGCAGGCGACAGACAAACACATCCCGATCATCGCCTTGACGGCGCACACGATGAAAGGAGATCGGGAGCGCTGTTTGGCGGCAGGGATGGATGGTTATGTCTCCAAGCCCATAAAGATAGAGGAATTGTTTGAGACCCTTGAAGAGTTCGCTCCGCTAGAGTCCTCCCGCATTGTAAAGCCAACTCTTGTGGAGTCCCTGGTAAAAGAAGTGATTGACCGTCAGGCAATTATGTCCCAGATGGACGGCGATGAGGAATTATTTCAAGAACTGGCAACAATGTTTCTCGCAGAGTGCCCGCCGCTTTTGGCAAAAATTCAGGAAGCGATTGCGCACAGCGACAGCCAGGGGCTCGAATTCGCAGCGCATAAGCTGAAAGGTTCTATCGCCACCTTCGAGGCGAAATACGCTTATGAGGCAGCCCTGACCCTGGAGAATATGGGACGCAGGAAGGATTTGAGTAACGCCGCAAAAGCAGGACTTACGTTAACGGCCGAAGTTGAACGGCTGCAACAAGCACTTTTTACCATGAGATAAAGAGATAATTAGAGTAGATCGCTCATTGAAGCAATTTAAGATTGCGAGCGAGCCTCTTTAGCACTTCCTTTTGCTGTATCAAAACTGATCTCTGTAGAAGGACTGGTATCTGCTTTGAGCACTCTCTGCATATGGTCGAGTGCGTGTTGGGTTTCATCAGGACTGACCGAAGCAACGCAATCGGCTGGCACCATCAGATGATAGTCACGCATATAAGCGTCATTGGCTGTAAACAGAACGCAAATATCGGCTGTGACTCCTGTGAGAATCAAAGTCTTGACCTGTAAATATTCGAGAAGAATCGCCAGCGTCGTTGAATAGAAACCTGAGTGCTTGGGTTTCAAAACAAAGTAGTCCTCTTCATCGGGTTTGAGAAGTTTCGCAATCGGCTTGCCGCACACATCTTCATTCAGACAATGATTGAGCAACTTCCTGAAATCGGATTGCCACTTTCCGAAATTATCGTTTACATAAATGATCGGCACCCCCCGCTGTTTGGCTCTCTTCTTCAATTCCGCTATATGCTCTGCAACCGGCAGGGTCTGTTTAAATAATTTCTCGCCATCTTCAAATTCAAAGTCATTAATTATATCAATCAACAATAATGCAATGTCTGAAGTCTCAGGCACATTCCCATGTAAATCGCCATTCTTTTTCGTCATAGACTTTCTTGATCAAACTGCAAGTGGATGTAGGGGCAGGTCTCGTACCTGCCCAAATCGCAGCAAGCGATGACGAATCATTTTGCTGGCGCAAAATTCGGGCAACCACAAGGGTTGCCCCTACTTTTCTTTACACTCAAATGCATGCCGCTTTAATCATCGAACCAAAGCAGGCTGGAGCCGTTTCAGTGAATCTGATTATTTTTGCGCGCCGCCTCTTCGTCCAACGCGGTCAACACGGAAGGTGCAATACTGGAATGACTATGTTTGCCTTGCAAGCTGGCTTTGCCGATGCCGCCTGGCGCTGGCAATAAACGATTAGCCAATCCCATTAAATCCGCAGTGATTTCAGGGAACAAAGCATTGAATTTGATAGCCAGTTTCGCCTGAATGGAAAGAATCACTTGTGCATCGCCGCGTTTGCTGGCAGCAATAACCTGACGCGCAGCGCTTTCCGCGCTTATCGAAGTGAAAGGCAGAGAATCGCTCAGTACAAACCAGGCATATTCATCTCTGTGTTGACCTTTGAAATTCGCGTTGCGCGGGCTGCCCGTTCGCATAAGTCCAGGGCAAACGGTGGTAACAATCACGCCGTCTTTTCTCAGCTCCGCATTTAACCCGGACGATAACCCGACAAGCGCGAATTTACTTGCGCTGTATGGCAAAAGATGAGGCACACTGATCTTGCCGCCTATCGAAGCGATATTGACAATGTGACCTTCTCCGCGCGCGCGCATTTCAGGTAACACGGCAGATATCGTGTAAAGCGCTGCCCAATAATTGGTGTTCATCGCTTCTTGATAATCCTCTATGGTCATCTCATCAGCGGGTCCAACCGTAATGATCCCCGCATTATTGACAAGAGCATCTATCTGCCCGAAGTGAGCCCGCACAGCCACTACCATGGCTTCCACATATTGCCGGTCGGTGATATCGCAGGGTATGGTGAAAACTTGCGAACCGTATTGCTTCAAATCTTGATAAGCTCTTTCGAGTTCATCTTCATCACGAGCGCAAATGGCGACTCTTGCGCCTTCACGCAAAAACTCTCGCGCCATGACCAACCCGAGCCCGCGAGAGCCTCCGGTAATCAAAACGGTTTTGCCCGCAAAGTCATATTCCTGCAAACGCCTGGTTATGGCGCGCGTCGCAAGCAAAGCACCAACCCCTGCAGCCGTCCATAAAAGCGTCTTGGAATTATTCTTAGAACCTTTTTTCGCCCAACGCGGAACCAAATAATTGACCAACAACTTTTTGATGATTTGATTCTTTAAACTCATCTTTCCCCCTTCTGTCGGATAACGGGCTCATTGCCTCAAGGCTTCAAAACAATCTTTATGCAAGTGTCTTGCTTCTTCTTGAAAACCTCGTACCCGTCCGCTGCATCGTTCAAGCTCAATCTGTGAGTAATAACAAACGAAGGGTCAATCTCGCCTTTTTCAATTCTCGCAAGCAGCGGTTTCAGGTAGCGATGAACATGCGTCTGTCCCATCTTAAAAGTTAAACCTTTATTGAATGCGGCTCCCATAGGCAATTTATCCAAAAGGCCCCCATAGACGCCTGGAATAGAGACCGTCCCTCCTTTACGGCAGGCTTGAATGGCTTGCCGCAAAGCGTGTGGTCGATCTGTAGCTAAAAACATTGCTGCTTTAGCTCTGTCATAAAGGGCGTCGGGGCTGGTGCCGTGTGCTTCCAGCCCGACTGCATCTATACAGGCATCCGGCCCTAAACCGCCGGTCATTTCCTTTAATTGTTCAAAGACATCAACCTTGCTGAAGTCTATAATCTCAGCCTTGCATTCCACCTGAGCCATCTGCAAGCGCTCAGAAACCTGATCAATAGCAATGACTCTCTCTGCGCCTAATAGGAAGGCACTTTTGATTGCGAATTGTCCCACCGGGCCGCACCCCCAGATGGCTATGGTATCGCCGGGTTGGATATTGCAGTTTTCCGCCGCCATATAGCCTGTGGGAAAAATATCCGAGAGAAAAAGGGTTTGCTCATCAGACAGGGATTCAGGAATTTTTAAAGGCCCCACATCGGCGAAAGGAACGCGCACGTACTCTGCTTGGCCTCCCGCGTATCCGCCAGTCATATGGGAGTAGCCGAAAAGCCCTGAAGGCGAAAAGCCATAAAGAGCTTCAGCAATTTTAGCTTTCGGATTCGAGTTATCGCATAGGGACCATAAATCTCGCTTACAGAAAAAACAGTTGCCGCAAGCAATTGTGAAAGGCACAACAACGCGGTCACCTAAGCGTAGATTTTTCACTTCCTTACCAATCTCTACCACTTCACCCATAAACTCGTGACCGAGAATATCACCTTTTTCCATCGTCGGAATGTAGCCGTTGTAAAGGTGCAAGTCTGAACCGCAGATGGCTGTCGTTGTGATTTTGATAATCGCGTCACGCGGGTTAATAATTTTCGGGTCAGGCACATTCATTACGCGTACATCATTTTTTCCGTACCAACAAAGTGCTTTCATACTTCCTCTTTTCTGCAACAAAACCTGGATTCATTTGAGTGCAGTGATAAATCACCGCTTTTGTTTTTGCCGAATACAAGCTACGCAAAGTCGCCGCACTCAGAATTTTGCTCCACTGATTTATAGACGCGCTGCAATTATCTACCGTGCGACAAAATTCTATCTCCAAATTTGTCTTCCGGACTTTCGTCAGAACGACTTTGACCGGCAGCGATAGACCTTACATTGCTTTTTTCCTGCGTAGCTTCTCTGCCAGAAGCTTGACCTTCCGTGGTAGTCATTTCTCCGGTTTCCAGGATTTGTTTCAGTCGGCGCAAATCTTCCTGTACCTGTTGACCGGGTTCTTCACCAAACAATTTCGCAATTGCAGCGGTTAAAGTTCCACCGGGCGCGTCATAATTTATCTCAACCTTGAGTATTGTGCCGCGACCATCAGGGGCTGTCTTGAAATGCACGGAACCAGCGTTGGGAATTGTCGCTCCTTCCAGCGAGCGCCAGGCGATCAGTTCATTCTCTTTTTCGTTGATAATCTGTGCGTCCCATTCCACATTCATTCCCGCAGGCGATTTCACTACCCAATGAGAAAGATCGGTATCCAAAACCGTGACCGATTGCAGATGACTCATAAATCGCGGCAGATTCTCAAAGTTACGCCAAAAGCGATAAAGTTCTTCTGGCGATTGATTTATCGTCACACTCTTTTCAATCTTGATACCTTCGCCATGCTTTACGCTTGCAGCCTTGCCTTTTCCGTTCGCCGTGTTAATGCCCAAAGCCTGGTAAACCTGACAATGCCCTTTCAAGCCACGATATAAGAATGCGCCACCCAACAGACCCAGAGTGACGCCACACCATCCGCCTTGTTTCAAGGCGCAAACGGCTAGCCCTCCACCTGTCAGGCTTGACAACCAACGCTCGGTATCATTTAGGTTGACAGTGCTTTCTCTATTCGGGTTTTTCGGGTACAGCCTTTTTATCTGAGGCGTTCCTTTTTGCAAATCTTTATAAGTTTCTCTTTGTGAAGCAGCCATTTTAAAATCTCCTTTTGAAAGTAATACTTCATGATCAAATCTCTTGATTGAATATTTATTATCCGGCGGTTGTTTCTCCGCCAAGCAAAGTCAACACTTCGCCCGTGATGTAACTTGAATCGGCTTCCGATGCAAAAAATACATAAGCCGGAGCAATCTCTTCTGAACCCGCCCGCTACCGCAGAGGGTACTGATCTGTCCGTAGAATTGATTTTTATCTCGGCACATGATGACGATTTCTTACCTTAGTAGAGCAATCAGTGTGCCTGTAAGTTGGTCTCAATTTTTATTGAATTTAAGACAGTGCAGGCGAGAAGAAATTACCGACTGAATCGTTCAGATACAGAGGCGCGTATGATTTCAAAACGACCGAAATCATATATGTAGAGGAGATGAAAATTGGCGTGACATTGAAATTTAGGTAGTGCTAAACAAGTAATGCTGCTGATTTTGCTGTCATCAATTGCCACGTGCTTTAGCTCGTGGTCAGAGGAAAAGCCAAAGATTGGCTTTAGCCAAATCGAAATAGATTCCTTATTCCTTACTGCTTTAGCTAAAGCGAAAGGAGGATTGCTATTTTCTTTTGGCTAAAGCCGATTGCCCTTTGCTACATAGATCCACCAGCTAAAGCTAGTGGCAATTGATAAAGCCTTACTTTTTTAGAACTACCTAAATTTAACGGGCGCGATAAAGCCGATAAGCCTCTTTCCATAGCGCAGGGTAATCTGTAAAACCTCCGTCAATTCCAAAAGCCAGGAAGCGTTGAATGTCGGAGATGATGTTTTGCCGCACGGTAGAACCGTCTGCCATCTTTTCATCGAGCGGCTTGCGCAGCACGGCAGTTGTCGAACCTCGAAAGGTGTAAGGATGAATGATCAATCCCGCCGCGTGAAAGGTCTCGACATCTTTGGCGCTCGTAATCATAGCTTTGGCGGGTCCAGCGCCTTGTGCATATTCAGCGATCTCTTTGGCAAGTTCCGGCGTCACTTTCGCTGTGTCTTTGCGTTTCAGGTCTTCCATAGGCAAGAGTTGAACGCGCAGATATTGCGGCGCGACTTGGCGCATTCTCAGCAAATTCTCTTTGGAAAAGGACTGAATGAAAATGCGCTGGCTCTTTTTCGCGTTGGCATAGCCGTTGGCTTTCAAAACCGCAGCCAATTTTTCAGCCATATCAAAGCCCATAGCTTTGTAAAACTCCGAGTTCTTCATCTCTATGTAAAGCCCCGCGCGATTGTTGACGAATTTGATGGTCTCTTGCAGCGTAGGAACTCTGTGACTCAGTATAAATTCTGGTAGCACTTGGGGAGCGATATAGTATTTTTCAAATGGATTATAGGTGTAAAACCACGAGCCCGCATCCAGCTTTTTGATTTCCGCAAGCGTGAAATCAACTACGTACCAGCCTTTTTTCGGCGTTCCCTCCCCTGTTGTATCGCGCATCGTGGCGCGGTCAGGAAAAACCTCTTTGACGTTTGTGGTGCGCGAAAGTTCAGGGTCGTGCAGACAGACCAGCACGCCGTCTTTGGTGATCTGCAAATCCTGCTCGACAAAATCCGCGCCTTGCACAATCGCCTGCCCGTAAGCAAACAAGGTATGCTCCGGCGCATTTGCGGACGCGCCGCGATGCGCCACCAGCAGAGGCTTTTTGATTGCGGTCAACGGACTGCGTTGACTTGGCTTGCGGACTGCGGATTTGTTTTGCGCGGTTGTGGTTGAAAAGTTTGCGAGATTCATCAGCAAGGAAACGGCTAAGAAAACCAAAGACGACTTGCAAACCAATGGCAATCGCTTACGAAGCCTTGACGATTTACCAATGAATTGAAAAGCGCGAAGTGATAATCGCTGCATAGATTTCCTTTCGAGTTTGATGAAATAGCGACACCGCAAATGCACACTACATCGCCACCTTCATCGGCGCAAGCTTGAAACGATTAGCGGCGAGTTGCTAAGATGCTCAGTTCTTGCTGTCGCCTAAAAGCGACTATAGCTTAGAGACAAAACTTCAGGAGTGTTAAATGTTTGTTAAAGTAGCAAAGCTTTCCGACTTGCCAAACGGCGAGAGTCTGACGGTTGAAGTCGGCGGCAATTGCATAGCCATGTTCAACGTCAATGGGCAATTCTACGCGCTCGATAACACCTGTCCGCACAGAGGCGGCCCGCTCGCCGAAGGCCACATTGACCCTGTCAATTTAACCGTTCAATGTCCCTGGCATGGTTGGATATTCAAATGCGATTCCGGCCTTTCGCCGATCAATCCGATGGCGAAGGTTCAGAAGTTTGACGTAAAGATTGAGGGCGACGAAATTCACGTCGAAGTTGACTAACAGAGATTTGCAAACTATCACATGAATGAGTTGATTTGTTTCGAAGCGGTCAAAGACTGCGAAAGTAAGGGCGGTCAAAGACCGCCTCTAAACCAAGTGCGATTACCAGAGGAGGCGATAATTGAGTAGCGAAATTTTTGACGTAGTTATCATCGGCAGCGGTCCTGGCGGATATGTCGCGGCTGTCAGAGCGGCGCAAGTAGGCTTAAAAACCGCCATCATTGAAAAAGATAAAAACCTGGGCGGCACTTGTTTGCTGCGCGGTTGCATCCCTACCAAAGCTTTGTTGCATACCGCAGACCTTTTCGAGGAGTTTAAAAACGCCAAGCAAATCGGCATCGTTTCAAGCGGCGTCGAACTAGACTTCGTGCAAGCGCAAAAACATAAAAACAAAGTTGTCTTGAAACTCGCCAAAGGTGTTGAGTTCCTGATGAAAAAGAACAAGATCGAAATGTTCAAAGGAACAGCGCGCATCGAAGGCAAAGGCAACATCACGGTCACAGCAGCAGACCAGACAACCCAAACGGTGCAAACCAAAAATATCATCATCGCCACAGGCTCGGTGGTTAAACCTCTGCCGCACGTTCCTTTCGATGGCAAACATATCATCAGCAGCGATGACATTCTTGAATTGCAGGAAGTGCCGAAATCATTGATCGTTTTGGGCGCTGGAGCAGTCGGCGTTGAATTCGCTTCGATGTATGCCAGGTTCGGTTCAGACGTGACGATTATGGAACTTTTGCCGCGTTTACTGCCTATCGAAGACGAAGATATCAGCGCCGAACTTGGGAAATCTTTCAAGCGTCAAGGCATCAAAACCTTCACCAGCGCGAATTTCCAAACCGCTTCCGTCGAAAACGGACAGGTCAAGGTCATCGCCAAAATCGGCGACCAGGACCGCGAATTCTTCGCCGAAAAATTGCTCATCGCCGTCGGCCGCAAAGCCTACACGGAAGGTCTTGGACTCGACAGTCTCAACATTGAATTGGATCAGCGCGGCTACATCAAAGTAGATGCTTTTATGCGCACCAGTGAGCCCAATGTTTACGCCATTGGCGATTGCATTCCTACGCCATGGCTTGCGCACGTAGCCTCTTCGGAAGGCATCATCGCTGCGGAAACCATCGCTGGCAAAACTCCGCGCCCGCTCAATTACGACCATGTTCCCAATTGCACTTACTGCTCACCCGAAGTCGGCAGCGTAGGGCTGACGGAAGCCAAAGCGAAAGAGCGCGGTTATGATGTGAAGGTTGGCAAATTCCCTATCACAGTGATTGCAAAAGCGCAGATCGTCGGTGCCAAAGAAGGCTTGGTAAAAGTCGTCGCTGATGCGAAATATGATGAATTGTTAGGCGTTCACATCATCGGTCCGCACGCCACAGATTTAATCGCCGAAGCGTGTGTAGCGCTGCAGATGGAATCAACCGTTGAAGAGTTGATTCAAACCATGCACGCGCATCCGACCATTGCCGAAAGCGTCAAAGAAGCAGCCGAAGATGTTCATGGAATGATGGTACATTTCTAGTCCTTAGTCCCTAGTCCTTAGTCCTTAGTTGAATAAGCAACCACCTCAACAAGGAACAAGGGACAAGGGACAAGGGACAAGGAGCGAATGGAAAAAGAACAACAACTCGAAATTTATTACTACCTTCAACTGACGCGCTCACTGGAAGACAAGCTTGAAAATCTGCTCAAGCAAGGCAAGATTGTCGGCGGTTTGTTTCGCAGCCTTGGGCAGGAAGCGACAGCCGTAGGCTCGGCTTACGCGCTGGATAAAAATCACAACGACATGGTCTCGCCGCTGACCAGAGATATGGGCGCAATGATGGTGATGGGAACGACGCCGCGAGAGGTTTTCAGTTCGTACCTTGCGCGCGCATCTTCGCCCAATCGCGGGCGTGATCAAAACATTCATTTCACGGATTTACAGCGCGGCTTTATCGGCACCGTGTCACCGCTCGGCACCATGGTTGCCGTGATGAATGGCGTAGTGCTTGCCGCAAAGCTGCAAGGCAAAAAGATCGTAGGTATGGTTTACGTAGGCGATGGCGCAACCAGCACAGGGGCATTTCATGAAGCTGCGAATTTCGCCGCCGTGCAAAACTTGCCACTGGTGATTGTTGCCGAACATAACGGCTACGCGTACACAACCCCTACGACGAAGCAGATGCGCATAAAAAACCTGGCAGACCGCGCCAAGGCATATGGAATCCCCAGCGAGATCGTTGACGGCAACGATGTGGAAGCGGTTTACGAAGTTTCAAAACTTGCCGTTGATAAAGCGCGCGAGGGCGGTGGCCCGACCTTGATTGAAGCGAAGACTTTCCGAATGCGCGGTCACGCGGCGCACGACAATCAATCGTATGTCGCCAAAGAGCTGTTGGAAGAGTGGCGCAAAAAAGATCCGCTCGATAATTATGAGCGCCAGTTATTAGAGAACAATTTTGCAACACTCGCTGAGCTTGAAGCGGTAAGAAACAAGGTCGAGGCGTTATTGAATGAAGACCTGGCTTGGACACAGAGTCAAGGATTATGCAAAGGCGAAGACGCCGCAGAAGGCGTTTACGCAACGAAGCAGAATTGACGTTCATTGGCTGTATGGATGTCTAGAATTTACCTGAAGTTGGAGTATTTCTTTGAGAAGTAAAACTGTATTTTTGTTATTCGCATTATTATTCAATACCAATTATGTTTGGGCTCAGGCGCAGCAACAGAGACATGAAATTGGTTTGACAATTGGTTCGGCACATCCCGAAGAGGTGCTGACAGAAGCGGTAAGGACGAATGTTAAATCTGGCTTCGCCTTTCAGTTTGATTATTCGGGACAAATCTTTAAGGTGGGGGTCATCGCTTTGTATGCGAACACGCCCTTTGCCATCGCGACCAACAACACCATAGAGGTTCCGCAACTGGTGTCCGGTACGCCGCGAGGGTACAGGTCTTACTATTTCACGCCGGGTTTGAAACTAAAGGTGTTGCCGGACTCCAAAGTTTCGCCTTATGTTGTCGGCGGTTATGGATTTGCTCGTCTCACGCCACGCAATCGCGCGGCAAATGAGACAATTGATATTTTTGACAGAGTGAAAGAATTCAGTCAGGCATACAGTTTTGGTGGCGGAGCGGATGTGAAAATAAATGAACACATTTCTATTCGCGGCGAAGTGCGCAGCTATCACACGAAGCCGTTTGATCTGGAAAGTTTTGGTGTGGATGTGCCGGGAGTTGATCTCAGCTTTTTGCAAGAGAGACAACGCAACCTCTTTATCACAGGCGGAATCGTTTTCCGGTTTTAAGAAATCTAGGG
>JANMSG010000267.1:0-1883 GCA_031389065.1 Acidobacteriota bacterium
CGGAAACTCTATGGTGTGATATTGCATAACGACCTTCTTTCGGTTTGGTGTTGGTTTTGAACAATTCATTCAACCGAAAAAGGTCTTTTTTTTCAATTTGTCAAGGAGCCAGGCTTACAAAACGACTTTGCAATAGCCCTAACAATCAGGATTCCTATATATATACCTCCAAATCATCTACGCTAACCTTGCATCCAGCCTGGAATTTTTCCAAAGATATAAAAATCACTTCGACCCTAGAGACTTGTATGTTGAGCGGGTTTGCGTCGAAGTGTTCCCGCACAGCATAAAGGTTAAAATAATCGAGGTTGAATATCAGGTTTCGAATTTGAATAAGAGATAAGATGCTCGGCAGTAAGCCCCAGGGAGCGCAGCGCGACAGCAAATTTTGGTGAGCCGTACAAGGTGTAGATCCTCCGGGCTCCGGATTCTCTTGCCATTCGTACAAGATCATCATAATCGGCGTGGTCTGAAAGTGGTAGAAACATATCTACCCCCGGGTATCTGTATGGCGCGCTCGAACTCATCGCCCATCCCGTCAGCAAGATGACATAGCGCTTTGAAAGATTGGTAATCATCGATTGTTTGCGACAATTCGGCGGCGCAATTAATACGCGCCCTTTTAGCTGTTGACGGTCGTATTTCTCATAGACTCCGGAGAATTTAACCCCCATCTCTCGATAGATTTCTGTAACATTCCAGATCGCTCCGTGAAGCGCTACCTGATAGCCACGTCGCAGGAGCCACTCAAGCCCCTCCTGACTTTTACCCAGAGAGTATGCCAGTACGACAGGCGTGCGGTTCTCTGCCAGCGCACGGTCTACTGCACTGTAGAGCCGCTCGGCGGTCTCTTCTTCAGGCGGGAAGCGGTAGAGCGCATCCCCAAAGGTAGATTCCATAACCAGCGTGTCACAGGGGATGATCGTTGCCTGCCCTGCTGTCAGGTTTGGGCGAAGCTTGAAGTCGCCCGTGTAAACAAGGCGTTCGCCTCTTGCTTCCACTAAAACTTGTGCTGCGCCGAGGCAGTGTCCAGCCGGAAATAGAGTGAGCGCGTATTCGCCATACTCGCGTCTCTCGCCAAAATCTAAAGTTTCGACTTGCGTTTCTCCGCAACGGTGCCGAAAAATTCGGGCTGTTTCAGGTGTGGCAATGATGGCGCGATGCTCGGCTATGTGATCGCCATGCGCGTGAGAGATTACGCAGCGGTCACGCGGACCATTGGCGTCAAGCCAGAGATCAAGCTCTGGCAGGTATAACCCACCTTTGTAGAAAACTTCGAGCACAGCGAATTCTCCCGATCAAGCCCCTAGCGTTGCTTCGAGCATTTGTGGCTTGGTAAAACTGTGCGCCTTTGCATTATCGAAACGCTCAGTTATTTTTGCAGATTTGTCGCAGCGGATCATATTCATTTGCCAGATACCAACGACCGAGAAACTTCAACACCGCCGAAACGTGCTTGCACTCATAGTCAGGGTCGTCTTTCCCTCGATAGATATAATCGGCGCAAGTGCAAACCAGCCGTTTCGTATAGGGTGATGAATAAAGAATATAAAACTCTTTGCCCGATGCCGATCTGGCAACCCACCCATACGGTTGCGCCTCTGAAACATTTACTCTTTCCGCCTTGGCTGCTCTCTCTTCAGCAGCCGTAAATTTTCGCTCTTCAATTGCTTGCTTCTTAGAACTCATAAGGGTCTACAACAATTTTCTGGTTTATTGATGAGGTGGGTTTTACCTTCTGGTAGATAAGTTTACTCGACTGGAAAAAAGGTTACAAGAGAGATGAGAAAAGAGTAGTGCGCCGATCATATTTGGTTGTAGGAAGAACCCGCGAAGCGGGTGACAGCATAAAGCCCAGTGTGAAGCAAAGCGCAACGCTGGGT
>JANMSG010000284.1:0-2276 GCA_031389065.1 Acidobacteriota bacterium
CTGGAAAACATTGGCAAAGAATTTCCGATGAACGACGGCACGACTTTCATTGCCTTAAAAGAGCTTTCTCTCACGATCAAAGACATCAAAGGCAAGCCGCAAATCGTCAGCCTTCTGGGACCGTCAGGCTCTGGCAAAACAACTGCCCTGCGAGTCATCGCGGGACTTGATGAGCCAACTTCCGGGTGTGTGATGATAACCAACGGCAAAGGACTGCGCTCTGTCAGAGTTGGCGACGTTGGCGTGGTCTTTCAAAAATACCCGCTCTTTGAAGATTTAAATGTGCTAAATAACCTTGTCGTGCCTGCAACAAACGCAGGTATGAGCAAAGAAGCAGCGAAAGAAAAAGCGCTGCGTTATCTGGATGAATTCAATCTGGTTCAACAAGGGCTTGCCTGGCCTGTGCAACTTTCGGGCGGGCAACGTCAGCGCGTAGCGATCTTGCAGCAGTTGATGAAAGAGCGTCACTTCATCATTCTTGACGAGCCCTTTTCAGGGCTTGACCCTGTCAACATCCTGAATGTCATTAAATTGATTAACCGAATCGCCCACCAACACACGCTCAATACGTTCATGATTATCACGCACGATATAACCTCGGCGCTGACGATTTCAGACCACGTTTATCTGCTTGGGCGCGAGCGCGACGAAAAGGGAATACCGATACCCGGGGGGCGCATTATGAAAGAGTACGATCTGGTTGAAGAAGGCTTGGCATATCAAGCGAACATCGAAGACTTGCCGCGCTTTGCTGAAATTCGCAAAGAGATTAAAATGGTCGAGTTTCCAAAACTCTGATATTGTAACGCAAGCGAACGGTTTGCAGGATTTTTAACGCCAGCAAGCTGCCGACTTGCACGAAATTTTTCAATGAGAGGTTTCTATGAATCAAATTGCAAATCAAGTACACAATAAATTCAAAGTATTCGCTGGCGAATTAGCTGCCGATAATTCTATAGGCGCTCTCGCTGATGAAGTCGCAGCGTTTGCAGGTGAGGCGAAAATCGCTGCAAAAAGCATAGGTGTTGAGTATCTGGAAGCCGTAAAACGATTGGTTATCACGTTAGGGTACCGCGATGACGAGGAGGCTTATCCGATCAAGCTCAATTGCGTTCCGCTTGGCAAGATTGATGCGGTGAGTGAAGATTTTTCGGCGCTTGAAACAGCGATGACGGATGCCAGCAGCAGTTTTAATAACATCATCTGCCACGAACTCTACGTGACGGGCGAAGGCGATTTCTTGATGGTCTTTATGACTCATCAAGCTTGAGGCCTTACAGCGAAAAAAAATTATGGCTGAAGAAGAGATCAATTACGTCAAAGGAATTTTGAAGAGCGACATCAATCTGGCTTTCGTTGGCATCATGGCTTTCTTGATGATTGTCATCAATTTCTGGGGTTTTTTGCCGCTTCTGGCTGCCGGCGAAATCGGTGCCATCTTCATTGCGCAGAACCTGCGAGTGCAACGCATCATTCGCTCGCGCAAGAACAAAGACCAGAAGATGGAAGTTGAAGATTCGGAAAAGAGCATCGTGATCTCCTTGCCGATGAATTATCAGCAGGACTTTCATACGGTGCGCAGCCTTTGCGAAGAGATTGAAAAACGCTCGAATGAATTGGGCGATCCCGGCGGCAATGTCATGCTTTCCGGCGTTGTGGAAAAACTCTCTTCGTTTCGCATCGAATACGCCAAGATGTTACGAGCCCATCACCTGCTTTCATCGCGCAACTATCGCAACCTGCAAACCATGCTCGGCAACGAAATCTCGAAAGCCCAAAAGGCTGTTGAAAAAGAGCAATCGCCGCAAGTGCGTCAAGCCTTGTCACAAAACCTGAGTATCTTGCAAAAACGCATGGCGCGAATTCAAAAGCTTGATGAGTTGGTGCGCCTGCTGGAAGCGCGTCTTGCGGTCGTAAGAAATTCATTGAGCTTGATTCAAGACGAAGTTTATACCTTCACAAACGTCGCAGGCATTTCAGACCTCGTTGATAATCTGCTCGATAACCTGAGCATCAGCGACGAGTTCCGCTCGGCTTACGAAGATGTTCTGGTAACCAAAGCCGACAATATATCTACGCTGGAAACGTCGCCCGAAGAACAGGGATTGTACGATGAGAATTCGCCGGACGCCACAGACGAACCGCGAAGACCACCGCGCGAACATCTACGCCGCGTCAAGTAAACCAGAAAGTATGAAGTATGAACGATGAACGATGAAGTATAGAAAAATAGTTCAGCGTTCAGCGTTCATACTTCATCGTTTAAGGGAGAAGAA
>JANMSG010000310.1:0-6478 GCA_031389065.1 Acidobacteriota bacterium
AGTCCCCACCCAAAGGTTTCGTTGATCACTCCGGCGAGTGTGTAGGTCAGCGTATCAATGTCTGGCGAAATGCGAAGCCCGAAAAGCTCTATGTCGTCGCCGGTGTTTGCAATGATGGTTATGTCTTCAGCAGGCGAAACACGCGTAAGCCCCAGCAGAAATTTCGCCGCGCCTATTCCGCCCGCAAGAGCAGTGATTTTCGGTGGTCGGTGGTCAGTGGTTGGTGGTCGGTCAGTATCGGGCATAGTTGATTTATTTGGGAGTGCGGAGACAATCGAAAATAGCTATATTTATTCGGGCAAGCCTAAAAGTTGGAAACGCCCGGTTTTGATTTTGTTTCGACGGTTGATGCCGATTAACAAAATCGTCATGCGCTCAAGGCATCGCGCACTGTACAACACGCCCGCGTCAACCGGTCTTAATCCTTCTATGAATTTGATGGCTTCCATGACGCGAGCCTTGGCGTCTTTGTTGTCGCTGGCAACGAAGGTGTCGCAATCAAGCACAGCCTTTGGGTCTACCAACAGATGAGCGGGCTCTGTTTTGAAGGCCGCAACGAGAGGAATATGTTCCGACAACTTGGTTTTTAGATGCTCGCTTGCCGAACCTTCCGCAGGTTCTACGTAGCGCACGCGACCTTGCTCAAAAGATACCGGCACGGTGATGTCAATAAGTATCGCGTCTGACCGGAATTGGTCTTTCAGCGATTCAAGAGTCGAAGCCGCATAATCGAAGGGCACGGTCAACAAGACAAACTCAGACGCAGCCACAGCATCCTCATTTGTGCCATAGGCGATTTTTTCGCCGCCCATCACTTGGTTTAATGCATCAGCCGCTTCCTGGGCTCGCTCTATGGAACGCGAGCCAATGATTACTTGCGCGCCAGCCATTGCCCAACGAAGCGCGAGACCTCGCCCCTCTTCGCCTGTGCCGCCGATGATTCCTACCTTTAATTCATTGATGTTCACGTTTAATTTTTCTCACTTTCGCCTGTACCTCTCGTGACAGAGGATTTCCTTGGCATACGCATGAAACAACTGTTGAGACGCGATCAGAGACAGCGAGTTTGGAGGTCAAAGCCCTCCTTCAACAAGCCACATTGATTTGCAACCAGCTATAAAAAGAAGTTCAAGGTTGCCATCTCAACTAGCGAGTGTCAATGTTGCTCTCAGAGGTGTAGCGTTGACTTCGCGTCTGGAAATTAATAAGGTGATGCGATCAATTCACCAATTTCGCAAATGAAAATTTGGCGTCTCGCCTTCAAACAGTTTGTATCTCATTCACCAACAGATGCCTGAAGGCGAGACGCCAAACTTTTTTACAGGAGAAATTCAATGCATTGGGTCTATTTGGTTCTGGCGATTATTTTTGAAGTGCTTGGCACCACTTGCATGAAACTTTCGGAGGGCTTTACGAAAACGTTGCCATCGGTTTTGATGTTTGTATTGTACGGCGCCTGTTTCAGCGTCTTGACAATGGCGCTCAAAAAGCTTGATGTCAGTGTTGCCTATGCGGTCTGGTCAGGAATGGGAACCGCTTTGATTGCGACCATAGGCATATTGTGGTTCAAAGAGCCTCTGACCGCCTGGAAACTGATTTCGCTCGCCTTAATTATCGCCGGCGTCATCGGCTTGAATTTGAGCGGCGGCGCGCATTAAAAAAATGATCAACTCGTAGAGTCGCTCAATGACAAAAGGAGCGTTTCCTTAAAAAAAAAGCGCGCTTCATTTGGTGAGTAATTTTTGATCGCACGATTATGTTGGCTCCCAGGTGATTCGCCACAGTTTTGTTGCTCTTGTTTATGACCTAAACTGTTGTACCTTTTGTGTAGTTTACAGGGAAAAGACAGAATTGTTGCATTCGATATTATTCAAGACAAAATTGTATGTAAGCGCAATTGCTCTACTTTGAAACAGTCATCAAAAAGCCAATAAATACTGGCTTTTTCTCGCTTTTTTACTTTCTGCCATTGCTGGCACGAGGCTTGCCTACTATAGCAGCAATAACTCTTGTAGCGGTCTAAACGTTGAGGTTTGTCTCAACGCCCTGTGCGGGTGGACTGAGGAGGTCACCCGCACAGGAATCAATCATCGAGTTAATAATTTTACGGCACCCGACATTTTTATAAGGATTTCAAAATGCAATTATCGGTTTGCGCGTTGCGTAGAACGATGAAATGTTTGGGCTTGATTTGACTGAACACGGCGAAAAGGCTTATGCCTGCTTATTTTATACAGATGGGTAATTATATGATGTTTCTGGTTTTTTTCTTATGTACGTTGTCTCATCCTTATACGGTTTCTCACGCTCACCAGTACGGGGACCTACGCCTGGCTATGGTTCAGGTAGGTAAAGTGGAGAAAGGCGAATTCTACTACTCAAACCTGGAAGAGAGAACCACGCCAGTCGAGCCCTTGACCTTTGGTGCTGAGTTCGAGTTGTCTATCGTGGAATCGAACGAGGATAAAATCGTAGTCACAAGGGTAGACAAAGAGAGATTGAAACAAGGAGTTTTAGGAATTTGTATCTATTGCTCATATTGCAGGACTTGCGTATCAATGAGATTGATAGATAAAAATGATCTGAAAATGGCAAAGTGAGCTATAAATATGAAAAAACAAGCCGGTTATTGGCGTAGGCAAAAAGCGAATGAATAGGACATGAGATAGCTCAGTATGGCGAAGCTGCTTATTTGATAGGAGTCACTGCTGCCGATTGCCCATAGGCGTGGGCAATTCAAAACGATTGCATGACCTCTGGTCAAATCTTTTTTTCAGGGATGCAGGCGATTCATCGGGAATGGAAGACCCATGAATTTTCAGGGGTTCAGGATGCAGTTGTAAAACTTCAAACTGAACCCCTATTTTTTTTGCATTGCTTCCCAACTCGCCAATTGAAGCGTGAAGATTTAATGGTGCAAAGAAGGTACAGAAGCCCAATCATCTAGGCGCAACTTTTCTGTTTTCTGCGACTTTGTGGCAATCAGGTTTCCTCTTTGTTACAGCGAAAAATGGCACATCTATTTGTTGATTAAGTGCTGCAAATCAATTCATTTAAATTGAGATTCTCAGCTTACCTGGCTTTCAACGCTTCCCATCAATTCCGCCTTTTCGTATAATGTCGCCGAAGTCATATTACAAGGAGCGGTCAATATGATGTTAACTTGTCCCAATTGCGGAGCGGAGAATCGAGAGGGGTCTCCGTATTGCCGTATGTGCGCGGCTTCGTTGGACGCCTCAAGCTTGAAAGCTGGCGCCGCGAATCCTTTCTATCAAAACCCTGTTATGCCACCCGATGCGCCTACACAAATCGCTTGTCCGGCGTGCAAAACTTTAAATGATTCGGACTGGGCTTTTTGTCAGGAGTGCGGTTATAAGATGGGAGCGGCCAGGCCAAAGACAGAGCCTGTGTCAGCCCCACCCTCAAAACCTCCGCCAGCAGTTCCGCCCAGGCGCCCCTTTGCGCCAGAACCGGATATTGTTGACGAAATGAAAACAGTAGCAGTTAGTAAGCTAACCCATGCGAATCCTCCCTCTACGGTCATTGACCCGAAGTCCAGGAATAACGAAAACCCTGTAGGTTATCCCAAAGAAGAAAAACCAGGGCAGGCGGCAAAGACGGTGGTTCACGTCGCGCCGACCGATCTCAAAACACCGACGCCGGAAAAACCAGCGCAGATGCCGAAACCTGTTGCGCAGCCGCAGACTCCCATGTTGACCACGGCACCAGAAATTCATTCGGTGCAGCCAGACTACGGAGCAACCATCATAGACACCGGGTCACAGCTTGCCGCGCAGTTACATAGCAACGAGCTTGCTTGTCCCAAGTGTTCTCATAAGAGCGCCACCGGCAGCATGTTCTGCGCCAATTGCGGAGCCCAGGTTGCAGTTGCCGCGACTATCGTTATGTCTTCGATGGCTGCCACGTCACAGGGGCGCCTGCATTTGGTGATGGAAGGCGGACAGCCCGGCGAGGTCTATGATTTGAAAGATGAAACGGCGATTGGCCGGACCTTGGGCGATATATCTTTCCCGCACGACGGCTATATGTCCAGCCGGCACGCGCGCATCATCAGACGCGGTGAGGAGTTCGTTTTGGTTGATGAAGGCAGTCGCAACGGAACCTTTGTTAGAATCAAAAATGAAATTAAGCTCGAATCGGGCGACATGATTCTCATAGGCAAACAGCTATTTCGATTTGAAAAGTAGCAGCCCGGAAGTCGCGCACCAGGAATTCGCCAGGTGATTTGCGCCGGTTGCGCCGCTTCTTCGCTCTTGCTTGAAAAGGACAATGATGAACGATGTTTCAATCTCACTGTTTGCCGATACGGATATAGGCATGCGGCGCGCCGCCAATGAAGATTCATTTTTAATCGCCGATTTAACCATAGGCAAAAGCGCGGCGGGCGAAGAAGTCATCTCGCAAGCGTTAAGCGAGCGCGGCTATTTAATGGTCGTCTCCGACGGCATGGGAGGGGCGGCGGCCGGTGAAATTGCCAGCGATTTCGCGGTCAAAACGCTCCTCGAAACGCTGACCAACTCTGCTGATAAAAAAACCCTCTCTGAAAAATTGAAAGTTGCAGCCGAGTCCGCCAACGAGCGCATCTGGAATTATGCTCAGGAAAATCAGGCGTTTTTAGGGATGGGCGCAACTTTGACGGCGGTCATTGCGTGTGGCGCGGAAATGCACATCGCGCAAGTCGGTGATTCGCGGGCTTATCTGATACGCGGCGGGAATATCGAACAACTGACGCGCGATCAATCGCTGGCTCAGGCGCTGGTTGATTCGGGAATGATTGCTCCCGATCAAGCTCATCTCATTCCCCAAAACGTCATCATTCAAGCCTTGGGCACGCAACCGACTCTCAACGTGATTATGACGGAAATCGAGCTTTGCCAAAACGATGTTCTGTTGATTTGCAGCGACGGTCTGTCAAATAAAATTAAACCGCAAGAGATGGTCGAAGCGATCACGGAGACGGCGGATTTGAAAGCTGCCGTCAGGCAATTAATTGACAGAGCCAACGAGCGTGGCGGCGAAGACAACATCACCCTTATCATTTCGCGTTTCGATGGCGTTGGCCTCAACGCGAAGACCGAAGGCAAACGGATCACAGGAAATTTCAACGCCTTTGACCAGAACATCTCGTATGAAGAAGCGGCATTCATTGCCAGCAAATACGTCCCCTCATCGCCGCGAGAGTCTGAAGACGACGAAGAAGAAGCCAACCCTGCAATAACCGGAATGTTGCGAATGCCCGCGAATTTTTCAGAACCAACGGCTCTCGAAGATGAGGCGCCAGGCGAGGACCCAAACCTTCAGGAAGCAGAGAAATTTTTTGAGAAGCGGCGGGACGTGAATGAACGCAGGAGTCTACTCATTATGTGGGTAATCGCGGCGATTTCTTTGTTGCTTTTGGGGGTCGTCGGCTATTTTATGTTGAAACCAAAACCGCAGCCACCACCTGAAATTGAACGAACTGACGACGCCTCATTCAACGCCCATTCGCCGAATTCGCTCTATCGCCTGTAAATCGTGCAAATCTGGAAATGAACCTCGAATTGAAAAGCGCTGACCGCTTGACTGGCAATCGGTCAAAGACTTTGTGGATGTTTTCCCATGCCTAAAAAAATTCAATTGGTTATCTCGGACATTGATGGGACGCTCATTACTTCAAATCATGAAGTAACCGAAGCGACGAAAACAACGGCAGCCCAGTTGTATAAGGCTGGGCTATCGTTAACGCTTTCGAGTTCGCGGCCGCCGCGCAGCATCCTACCGCTGGCGCAGGAGTTGAAGTTGCGCGCCCCTTTTGCCTCTTTCAATGGGGCGCTCATCACCGCCATGGATGGCGAGATCAGACTTCGCAGCACCATCAATCCCGAAATCATGGCGCACATCAAAGCCATCGCAGGCGGCTTGGGGCTAGGGCTCTGGCTCTATGATGAACATGGTTGGTGGGCAGAGCGACGCGATGCGTTCGTTGAGCGCGAGGCCCATACATCCGGGTTCGAGCCGGATTTCCAAGGCTACGCGGAAAGGTTGAAAGAGGGCGTTGTCAAACTCACGGTTGTCGGCAAGCCTGAAGGGGTCGCGCAAGCTGAAAAACAGCTGTTGGCACAGTTGAGCGATCGGGTATCGGCATCGCGGTCGAAGCCAAGATTTCTGGATGTCACGGACTACGGTTATCACAAAGGTTCTGTGGTCGAGCATCTGGCGGAAGTCTTCCAGGTGTCGAAAGATGAAATCGCCGTCATCGGCGATGGTCCCAATGACATAGAGATGTTCAGGCAGGCAGGCACCAGCATAGCCATGGGGCAAGGAGTTGATGAAGTCATCAACTCCGCCACTTTTATCACCAGTTCAAACGATGACGAAGGCTGGTCGCGCGGAATCGAAAAGTACGTTTTGAGGGCGAATCAAGCAAGCGGTAATTAATGGGCCCAACGAATTCCAGGTCTGTATTGACGCAGAAAAG
>JANMSG010000311.1:0-3160 GCA_031389065.1 Acidobacteriota bacterium
CCGCGCTTCTTCACCTGCGTGTCGGCAATCTTGTTGAGTTGCGCGACGGTCTCGGCATCCAACAGCGCAGCATCTATGGCAACGCGAGACTTGAACGCAGAGACGCGATCCGACTTCGCCGCAAGCGTAAGTTTCTCATCAATTAAAGCCTTCACCTCTTTATTCTCGAATGCACCGCGAGTCTTCAAAGAGTTGAGGTTATTAATTGCCTCTTGCGGAGACATCGAATTGATGAGCGCCACCAAAACCGTCGGCGTTACCTGCTTCACAGCGCCTACGGCAATGGTGTAAGGAATGCCGAATTCAGCGATGATCTGCGCCTGTTCAAGCGGCGTTACGGCCATCGCCAACATCTTCAACGCATAAGCGAGGCTGTCTTCCGGCGGCGCGTCTTTGAACAACACCTGTTCGGCGCGTTCATTCGGCTTGATGTGGAGCGTTGCGTAAAGGTGCTTCATGGACTTGCGACCACGAAGCGCGGCGCGGTCAAAGAACGCTGGGTCGGCTTCGCGCTTACGCAAATACCTGGTCACAGCCGTGCGCGCCGAACGCGGCATCTTGCCCTTTTGCTGCTTCATGAAGTCAACGATGCGCGCTACCTCATAAGGCGGAAATTGTTGCAGCAAGACAAAGCCAGCGTCACGATGCTCTTGCATACTGCTGGTCAGCAAGTTCGCGGCGAAGACTTCTTTGTGATCGCGCACATCGCCGTTCTCTTGATACCAGATGGCCAGGTGACCGTAAAAAATCGGGTCGCGCTTCATCATATCGTTGTGGAGTTCGGCTACCTTTTGCAGCTCTCGGTGAGGCGTTGTCAGCAAGCTATTCAAAATCTCCAAACGCATATCGCGTTCTGTATTATTCAGGTTCATGGTGTTCACCTCAGTTTTGTTTTGCGTCGCATAGCGTACGCGAGCATTACGACGTTGCGCCGTTTGCTGCGCGTTTTGACGCTCGGTTGTTGGTTCAAGCGCTTGCTTGATAAATTCAAAAATCTGCTTGAGCATAACTCCTACCTTTTTTCAGTAGGCAGTAGGCAGTAAGCAGTAGGCAGTTTTTTGATGCTTGAGTGCATCGCCAGATCTTTTGAGTCTAAAAATACCTTATGTTGGAATTTCATAAAATGCCTACTGCCTACTGCCTACTGCCTACTGCTTACTTCTGACTAGCTGCTGCCTACTTCATCTCCTTCAAGTCGGGCTTTACCCATACGGCTCGCGCCTCAGAGGATAAAAGTAGATCGCGGCTGTAGTATTCAAACGGGAAACTTCTGGCAGCACATTTGCCGCGAATCAGGCTGTTGGCAATTTCAAGCAGCGAAGCATCCGAGCTTGCGCTTTGGATATATTTGCGAACCGCCCACATATAAAAGATAGTTATCGTTTCGTGATAACCGCTCGTCGCCGTATTCTCGGTGCCAACCGCTTCGTTATATCGTTTGATACCGTCACGCACGATGTTTAAAGCTTCATCGGCTTTGTGCCGCAAGTTGTACCACAGCGCGACTATCAAATGCGCTTGATGCGTCCATTTGACTTTCGGCAAAGAGAGCGCCTCAAACGCGACGATAAAATTTTCAATCTCATCAAAAGAATGGTATGGCTCTGTCGTGTTGAACGTAACGTTGGTTTCTATTTTTTCTGCAACCGTCGTCTTCATAAATCACCTTAAACAGTGAATAGTGAGTAGATGTCAGATGCCAGATGCTTGATGTCAGAAAAGCAAGCTAACATCCAATATCTAATATCTGACATCTTTCTTTCCACTGTTCACTAATAAAATTGCCGCGCAAGTTGAAAGGGCAATTTGTTGCCTGCTATTCAGGTTTCAGGCTTGCAGCGCGTTCACCCTAACGCGCACCTTTGTGGTTGGTATGTATGCCCTACCGGTCAGGGCGCGGCAAAACGTTTTGAAAAAGGGAGAAGGGGAGTGGAAATCCTGCCGTTCTTTTTCTCCTCTTCTGCAAGTCAATGGTGTCCGCGCAAGTTTGAAAGGCTTCGTCAAACTGAAAGGTATGTAAGCCATTTGCGTCGGGGCGCGGGAGACTTCGGACTCAATCGTGCAATCAACTTTTTCAAAGAGCAAAATAAATCAATGCTCCGCGCAAGTTAGAAAAGCGTTTTTCACTGGCGCTCTATCCACTGAGCTACGAGTCCACAAATTACGGACTCGGCAGGATTCGAACCTGCGACCTCCCAATTAGCAATTGGACGTGTGTAAGCTTTACAGGTCAGGGCGCAGAGCAAATAGAAGGCAAAAGGCAAAAGTAAAAAGGTGAAATTTATTCGCATACTTAGGCGCTAATACGCGGATAGGATTCTTAGCTCAATTTTACCTTTTGCCTTTTTACTTTTGCCTTGACTTCATCCGTACACTGCTTCAGGACGGATAATCAAATCGCCCGACGGGCTACGGTCAACGACATACGAATCAAATTTGGCTCGATTCGCATCGAAGTGTTGAGCCAAACGATCCTTGATTTGCTCATCATTCATCGAAGCGTGTACGCCAACTACTGCTTCATTGAAATCAAACGAGCGACCTTCATAACGAACGTGTACCATTTTCAAAACCTCCTGTGATTTGCTCCTGAGTCTGAAGTCCGGTGTCCGGTGTCCGACATTCACGTGATTCGTTCATTTCAATGCCTGAAAATTGAAAGACTGAACGATGCCAGATGAACCGAACACCGGGCACCGGACTTCGGACCTCATACTTTTCCTAAGCACCGGTTGCCTTTGCCGCCTTCGCGTCTTCGAGGAACAGATACTTGCGCCATTCGGGACGCGACTCTGCCGCCGTGTACAGAACCGCTTTCTCTAAGCCGTAACGCAAGGCGCTTGGATTCGAAAGCAGAGGCATTCTCGCTTCTTCGGGCGTGCGATCTCCTTTGCGTTGATTGCAAGTTTTGCAAGCGGCGCAAAGATTTTCAGGCTCTGTGCGACCGCCACGCGATCTCGGCAAGATGTGATCGAGCGTCAATTCGAAAGCGTTGCCTTTCACGCCGCAATATTGGCAGCGATAGCGGTCGCGCATGATGATGCTGGCGCGCATATTTCCCGAACGCCTCTGACGCTTTCTCACATTGATGTATTCAATGAGTCTCACGACTGAAGGCACAGGGAAGACGAAGCGCGGGGAACGCAACACACGGTCGCCA
>JANMSG010000335.1:0-6249 GCA_031389065.1 Acidobacteriota bacterium
GAAGGCGCGACTTCGAAACTCGTTCGCCAGAAAACATTTTCTGAAAAACTACAACTAAGTCATGCAGACAATCGAAAGGAGAATGACCATGCGAAAAGTAAAATACTTCGTTGCCAACAGTCTGGACAATTTCATTGCTCGCAAAGATGGTTCGGTTGATTGGCTGTTTATGGATAACACGGATTATGGTATGTCCGAATTTTTCAAGTCAATTGATACGGTGTTGCTCGGGCGCAAGACCTACGAGGTTGCGCTGAGTCAAAACCCGCCGCCAAAGCGGAAAAGCAAAAGTAAAAAGGCGACAGAGCAGCGCCCGTCTGAACCGACCATGAAGAGTTACGTTTTCTCGCGCACGATTGATACCAGTCCCGATGAGAGCGTCAAAATCATCTCGGAAAATGCCGGAGAATTTGTCCGCAATTTGAAAAGCCAGGCGGGCAAAGATATTTGGTTGATGGGCGGCGGCGAGTTAGCGAGAAGTCTGTTTGCGGCACAGGTAGTTGATGAAATCGGTTTGAACATTCATCCGGTTCTGCTCGGCTCAGGCATACAGCTTTTTCCCGAAATCGGCAAGCAGCTTGATTTAGAATTGCTCGACTGCAAAGCTCACAAAAACGGCTGCGTACAAGTAACTTATCGCCTGAGAAATTGAAGCATTTATGTTTGTAGTGAGTGTCGAATAAGCCGAAGTGATTTGATCGAGTAGGCAAAAGCTCAGCTTGAGGTGGAGTGAGTTTGCTGGGGTTTTGACTCTATTCGCGCCGGAAGTTGGCTGTCCATAGATTCCGTCAGGCTCGCAATGGCAGAAATCATCTTCTTCGGTTCGATAGGCTTTGAAATAAACCTATTGAAGCCTGCTGATGAAGCCGCCCAAGAAATGCAGCAGGAAGCTATCGGTTTGGCAGAACTGGACGAAATGCTCGGACTTAATTGATCGCGCTCCTATCCGAGCAGGACGAAAACTCATACACAGAGAGAACTCAGGGGTTGAGTTTTTCGTCATTTTTTAATTTTACGCAAGGAATGTTCTGCGCTATAGACTTTTAGAAATCAATCTAGTAATATAAATCTGTTAGTTCAGCAGATTGAACGCTGTTGATGATTTTAATTTTAGGAGCCTCCCGCTGTTTGGTGAGCGTTTGATTCTAGTTTTTTCATTCCTTTCCCGAAAAGCCTCTGAGTTCCTTTTAACCAATTTAGGAGAAAAATGAGTAAGAAAATTTACGTCGGCAATCTGTCATATCAAACGACAGAAAATGATCTCACTAGCCTGTTTGAGCAGGCTGGTCAGGTTGAGTCAGTCAGTATTATCACAGACCGTGACACAGGTCGTTCCAAAGGCTTCGCTTTCGTGGAAATGAGCAATGAAGACGCGGACAAGGCTATCGCACAATTCAACGGGAAAGATGTCAACGGTCGCGCCTTGACAGTCAATGAAGCTCGCCCACGCGAAGAGCGTTCAGGTGGCGGCGGCGGCGGTCGTGGCGGTTACGGCGGTGGTCGTGGCGGCAGCGGCGGCGGCGGTGGCGGTCGTGGCGGCAGCGGCGGCGGTTACGGAAATCGTTACTAAATCTGACCGCGTTATATAAATGAAAAGAGATGGATAGGATAGGCAAAATCTTATCCTGTCCATCTCTCCCTTCATTATCCAGTCTGCTCGGAAAAGATTGTAAAGGAAGCCAAGATTATCAGGCATTCCAATCAATCCGTCCCTTTCAGAAAATTCCTTCAACCCAATCACTGCTTCGGTGAAGAAAATATCAGTTCGCCAAAGCAATGTACAAAAAAGAGAGATTCGTGAGTATAAATAATTTCAACGAGCTGGGCTTATCTGCGCGGCTTGTAAATGTACTGGAAAAGCTCGGCATCACCGAGCCAACCGAAATCCAAACAGAAACCATTCCATTTGCGCTCGCAGGCCGTGACATTTTAGCTTCGGCAGAGACCGGCTCAGGAAAAACGGCAGCCTTCTTGCTCCCTATATTAGAGAGATTGAAGCAGCCCGAACCCGTGCGCGCGCTGATCCTGGTTCCCACGCGGGAACTGGCACTGCAAATAGAAACCAACGCCAGGAGCTATCGGCTTTCGGCTCGCCTACGAACCGTAGCGGTGGTCGGTGGTGAAAGCGCCTACAAACAAATCAAGGCGCTTAAAGCAGGTGTGGACATCTTAATTGCCACTCCTGGACGCTTAAATGATTTAATTGAGCGCGGTGCAGTGGCGCTTGAAACTTTCAATATCCTTGTTCTTGATGAGGCAGATCGAATGCTTGATATGGGCTTTCTCCCGCAAGTCAAGCAAATCATCAAACATATCCCAAAGAAGCGGCAGACCATGCTACTGACCGCTACGCTTTCGCGACCTGTTGAACAACTAGCCCGCGAATTGCTGACGAATTACGTGCGAGTTGAAGCAGAACACTCAACAACAACCGTAGCTAGCCTCACGCAAAAAGCGTTCCCTGTCTTATCGCATTCCAAAACGCCGCTGGTGCTTGCTTTGCTCAAACAGCACACCGAAGGATCATTCCTGATCTTTACGCAGACCAGGCGAGGAGCCGATAGATTAGCGGGGATCTTGAAGGCGAATAAATACGAGGCGGTTACTCTGCATTCTGATCGCAGCCAATCGCAACGCAACGCCGCCTTGGCGAGTTTTCGTTCGGGGCAGGTGCGTGTACTGGTAGCCACAGATGTTGCGGCTCGCGGCATAGATGTAGACAATATAACATTTGTGATAAACTACGAAGTTCCGGCGACGGCTGAAGATTATATTCATCGCGTCGGGCGAACGGCTCGTGCCGGTCGTGATGGCTCGGCTCTCACTTTGGTGAGTCCAGAAGAAGAGTCTATGATGACAGCTATCGAGCGCTTCACGGGCATCAAGCTGGAGAGGTCCAGGGTCAAGGGATTTTCAGACGGCAGGTCTGAAGACCAGATCAAATTGTCGAGTGAAATCGCCAGACTGCGCGCTTCTTCATCGCGATCATTTAGTCCGAGTCGAGCTTCGCGTTAAGAGAAGTATCTGTACGTTCCAGCTCAAGCAATTCCGGAGCGTTGATAAATCTCCAGTGGAAAACCCATAATCGGTAGTTTGAAAATTAAATCAACAGGGCGGCAACGGTTTAACAGCCTGTGCCGCTTCTTGAAAGAGGTGATGTTATTCCAAAAGAAGATATGATAGCGGTTGACGGGAACGTAGTTGAATGTAAGGGAAATGCTACGTTCAAAGTGAGAATAGGCGAAGGGCATGAAATCTTAGCCCATTTAGCAGGCAAGATGCGCAAGCATTACATCAAGGTATTGGCAGGCGACAGAGTGACGGTGGAACTTTCACCCTATGACCTGACCAAGGGACGCATAACCTATAGGCATAGAAGCTAGCCGCATTTTTGCCTTGCCCGAGTTTCGCAATTCCTGTACTTGAAAACTCAAGTCAATGGACAAATAGGCTCGCTTGAAAGCGTGTGCCTACAAAGCAACAGCCCGACCCTGGAGCCGGGCTTTTTCTTTTGCTGTCGCAGTTTCAACAAATCCCTGTCTAACATTTCATCTCAATTAAGAAAACGATCTCTCGAATAATTCTTTGATAGCCTTCTTGCTGTTCTCTTCGAGTACGTTTGTGCCTGTGCCTGTGAAGTGAACATGGGTGATGACAGGCTCTTCGCCCGCTTCGCGTTTGACCCAATCCAATTCGTTCCAGGTAAACCAGGCGTTTCGTTTTTGATCAAAGACGTGCAAAGGTTTGTTGCATAGTTTGGCAAATTCAGCTCCCCATCCCGTGCCGCCCTTGACGGTCTTGTCTTCCAGGATTTCGCCAATTACGTAAATCTCCTGCCCGTTATTGATCTGATACCAAATGCTCTGTAGGAGTTTGCGAAATGTCGGACTGTCATTGTAGCGACGGTTCATCAAGCGGGAAATGTATGCCAGGCTGACATCGCCTTGCATCAATTCCTCGTGATTGAGGGCGCGCAAGCCTCGCTTGCGAACGATATTGTGTCCTTCAAATGTAAAGTTCACTTCTTCAATACCAAAGCTCTCGGCACTCGCGCCAAACTCTGATTCTGCGCCTTTGGCACCGCCGCTAAAGAGAATAAAATCTTCCTTCTTCATACACGTTTCCTTTCTCCAATCCTCGTATTTTATAAATGCTCTGAATGAAGTATCAGGATACCTCCAAACCGATAAACTTCTACACTACCATGCGGGAGTTGTTTCTTAGAAGGACATTTCGTGATGCAGGTGAAGTGCTGTAGCCGGTTGGAATCGCCTAAGAGCTTGCCAAAAATAAAAAACGGAAAGAATAAATTCCTTCCGTTTTGGGAGATCTGCGTAGAGGGATTTTGTAAAACCTGGACACAGGCTTTGCAAAATCCCTCTACGCCTTAGCACAGACTTTTATTCGTCTTGCAAGAATATCGTGTCGTAGGGGCTTATCATTTTGAAACCTGCTCGCTTGTAAAAAGCCTGAGCTTCTTTGAAGTTTTCGTTGACTAAAAGGCAGACAGCTTGGGTGCGTGGCAAAAGCTCTCGCATCAGTTGGGACATACATCTCAAGCCGTAACCTTTGTTTCTCTCTTGCGGTTTTACCCATATGCCTTCCAGATAAATTATGTCAGGCGTGTCGGAGATAATATCCGCTTTGAAAATCAACTGTCCGTCTTCGACCAATACCCAGGTTTTGCCGTTTGTTATGCGTCTGGCGCAACGAGCAAGAAAACCTTCCGGATCTTTTTCTAAAGGGTTCACGCCGTTTTCTTCAAAGGCGATTTGCCCCTGCGCGGTAGCCACCCTATCGAGTTCATCGAGCGTAGCGAGTCTGAGTTCAGGAGCCGATTCTCTAACTTCTACAGGCCAACGCTGTTCCATCAACTGGTCACGGCACAGCACTCGTAAGGCTTTGCCGCCATCCGCGTAAAAATTCCAGAATGTCTGAGCTTTGTCTTGCTCGGCTAACAGTACGTAGGCTTCTTTGCAGTTTTGAGCAAGTTCAGCAAAAGCTTTGATGGCATCATCACTGCGCGTTTCAAAGAGAATGTGATGACCGATTAACGCCACGCCTTCCAGTTGCCCCTCTTCGTTGCGGCAAGCATAAAATATTCCGCGATGAAGAGGACTGACGATGCCGTTAGCGCGAATGAAACCACTCATGCCAAAGGTATGGCTGGGTCTTTGCGCAAGAAAATCCAAGACCTCTGCTTCGTCTTCAACCTCCAGTTCATTGACGATTAACCTGCTGTCATCAAATTGCCGAAGACAGCCAGCCAGCGCAACATTTTGGTATGGGTTGAATTGTGTGTGTAAAGTATGTTTACTCATCCCTTATCCCTTATTCGAAAGAACTTGATTAAACCAAACCAAAATGTTTTCTACACTGACTCCGTGTCCGGAGGATTTTCCGGAGCTTCTGCGTCCGGGCCCTCGCCATTGGAAGGGGTGTTGAGAGAATGAGTTTGGGATGGGGTATTTTCCAGTATGCTATCGGAAAGAACCATGCCATCGCCCAGCACGACACCGTCGCCTAAAACCACTCCATCACCAAGCACGACACCGTACGTGACTAAAGTGCCATTCCCCAAGACAGTGCCGTCAGAGAGCATAACCCCGTCTCCTAAGACGACTCCATCGCCAAGTACAACGCCATCTGGCACGAGCACACCGTCTCCTAAGACCACGCCATCGCCGAGCACGACACCTAAACCATAGATGCGGTGATATTTTGTTATCAGGCTGGTTCCACTGATATGATTCCACTTCATGACTAACCCGCCACTCCAGGCGAAAGCTCGAGTTGCAATGGTGGAAGTATGGGCTGGCGCAGGACCTGTCAAAAGAGGCGCGTTTAATTGTAAATTCGCCAAATCCTGACGAACCAGACCGGCAAGCCTTACAGCCCCTTCAACATTCAGTAGCCCGGCGCCTTGCTCAACGGTATTGGCATTGTTGAGTTGTTGCGCCGTGTACATCAATATCGCCTTGACCAGATTGGGTGTCAACGCAGGGTTCTTTTGTAAGAGCAGAGCCGCCGCACCTGCCACGACAGGGGTTGCCATAGATGTGCCGCTCATACGCATCTGCTTACGATTGACAACCGAGCTTACCAATGCATCGAGAGATGGGGCACTTGCAACGCGACGATTATTGGGCGCCATTACGGAGACAAGTTTATTACCCGGCGCGATTAAATCGGGCTTGATCAAATTGTCATATTTCTTGACGCCGTTTATTGTTATGTAGCCCCTTGTCG
>JANMSG010000368.1:0-3023 GCA_031389065.1 Acidobacteriota bacterium
CTTTTCTCTTGAGGACTTAAATACTGGATACATTTTTTAGTAAGCAAGGTATCTAATTCTTGCATAGGATTGTCAGGCTCAGTCACATGACGTGAATATCATTGAGATGTACGGTGACCTTATTTCCCGATTGTCGCAAATCGAATGTTGCTGTAAGGTCAGAAACCTTGCCATCTATGTTGAGGTCATACCAAATTTCTCCAAAACTGTCCGTTGTACCTGTCGTCCAGCGATCTACCTCTTTACTCTGTGTAATGTCGGTCGGGGTTCCTTCTAGAGTTACCTTCTGGGTAGGGTCGGCATCACCATATGCCTTAATCACTTCACGAATCAATTCAGGCGTCCAGTGCATCGGTGAGACATGATCTGTGTGCCTGTACGCCGCCTCATAATCCTCTCTTTCAAGGAGCCTTACCCATTCATCAACAAACTGTATCAATTCATCGTCTGATAGATTAGCGGGTAAGGGTTTCATAGGGTTCCTTTTCAGTTGGATGACTTGTTTATCTCTTCGCTGCCTGCCTGTATATTCATTTTCTGAAAACAGCAAAATAGTACGGAACTTTGTATGGATAAGCAATAACCAACTCTTTTAAAAATAAGTGTCATCCAGGTTTTTAACAGAAAATGCCTTCACCTTTGAGCGATTGAAATGGTACATTTCTCGGTTATTATTTCAGCTCAAGAGGAAGAACAGCTACATCCATGAAGTTCAGAGTACTACACCACGATCACTGTTTTGACGGCTTTGCTTCGGCGGCGGTCTTTGCTCGTTTCTTGAAAGAAAAGCTGCTGCCCGATGTCGAAATCAGCTTCAAAGGTTTGTCTCATCAACCCAATCAAAAACTCATTGAAGAAGAATATTTCGATGGCGACCAAAACGCTATCGTTGATTTCAAATACAGCCCAACCGATAAATTGACCTGGTGGTTCGATCATCATCAGAGTGCTTTTCTCTCTGCGCAAGATGAACGCCACTACTTCGACCACCAATGGCAGACGAAGTTTTATAATCCTGATTACAGATCCTGCACCAAGTTCATCGCCGACACGCTCAGCGAAAAATACGATTTCGACCAGAGCAGCCTGGGCGAATTAATCAAATGGGCAGACATCATAGACGGCGCGCAGTATGAAACGGCTCAGGTCGCCGTTGAATTAAAAGAGCCTGCGCTGAAATTGATGATGGTCATCGAAGCCAGCAACAATGATGCGTTGATGCAAAAAATCAAACTTTCCATGCAGACCAAACAACTGGATGAAATCGTCGCTGACCCGGATTTTCAAAGCGAATTTCAACCCCTGTTTGAGCGTCATCAAAAGATGGTTGATTGGATAAAAGAAGCGGCGCACTCTGAACGCGGCGTGGTCTATTTTGATTTGAGCGACCACAACGCCGTAGGCTACAGCAAATTCATTCCCTATTATCTGTTTCCTGAATGCGTTTATTCAGTGGGTTTGAGCCTGACACCGACGCGCTCGAAAGTCTCTGTTGGGTTCAATCCCTGGAGTGCACAACCGCGTCGTCATAATCTGGCTTCGATTTGCGAACGCTACAACGGTGGCGGTCACGCGGTCGTCGGCGCAATCTCTTATCGCACGGATGAACTGGAAATCGCTCGACAAACCGCCGAATCAATCGCCGAAGAATTGCGCTCAGAGAAAACAGGGAACAGGGAACAACGAATAGTGAACAGTGAACAGTGAATAGTGGTGGAACTTATTTCTGACTTTATTCATGACTCAGGAAGTGCCTTCACTATTCGTTGTTCACTGTTCACTATTGCCAAAGATTATGCCAAAAACACTATTTGAAAAAATCTGGGATACTCACATCGTTGATCAAGAAGCTGGCAAACCGGCGCTGCTCTACATTGATTGCCACCTGGTTCACGAAGTCACTTCGCCACAAGCCTTCGAGGGGCTGCGGCTGGCGAATCGAAAAGTGCGACGCACCGATTTGACCTACGCGACGGTTGATCACAACATTCCGACAACCGACAGATCGCTGCCGATTCTTGACCCGATTGCTAAAGCGCAAATTACCACCCTTGAAGACAACTGCCGCGAGTTTGGCATTGAATTGTACGGACTCGATAGCCCTTATCAAGGCATCGTTCACGTCATTGGTCCTGAGCTTGGCATCACGCAACCGGGTATGACGATCGTTTGCGGTGACAGCCATACGGCTACGCATGGTGCCTTTGGGGCGTTGGCTTTCGGCATCGGCACAAGCGAAGTCGAACACGTGATGGCTACACAATGCCTCTCGCAAGCGCGCCCGAAAACCTTTCGCATCAATGTGCAAGGTAAACTCGCGCGTGGCGTGAGCGCCAAGGATTTGATTCTCTACATCATTCGGCTGATTGGCACAGATGGCGCGAACGGACACGTCATTGAATATGCTGGCGAAGCGATTCGCAACCTGACGATGGAAGAGCGCATGACGGTTTGCAATATGTCTATCGAAGCGGGCGCAAGAGCCGGAATGATCGCCCCGGATGACGTGACGTTTGCTTACCTCAAAGGACGAAAATTCGCTCCGCAAAATTTTGATGAAGCGGTTGAGAAATGGAAGACTCTGCCGACCGATGAAGGCGCAACATTTGATAAAGAGCTTGATTTGAATGTGTCGGCGCTTGCGCCGCAAGTGAGTTGGGGGACCAGTCCCGGCATGGTTACGGATGTCACAGGCGCTGTGCCTGAGATGGCCTCGCTCGCTGATGAGAATGCGCGAAAGGCAGCGAGTCGGGCGCTTGAGTATATGGGGTTGGAGGCGGGAATGCCTATCGTTTGGATTAAGATTGACCGCGTTTTTATAGGCTCTTGCACCAATTCACGCATAGAAGATTTGCGCGCTGCAGCTGAAATCATCAAAGGCAAGCAGGTCTCTGCGTCTGTTCAAGCGATGGTAGTACCGGGGTCGCAGCAAATTAAAGCGCAAGCTGAACGGGAAGGCTTAGACCAGATTTTCAAAGACGCTGGATTTGATTGGCGCGAATCGGGTTGCAGTATGTGTTTAG
>JANMSG010000377.1:0-3292 GCA_031389065.1 Acidobacteriota bacterium
GTTTTCTCTCTTCACGAAGGGCGAAAACCCACAGAGAAAGTTATGGCAAAAAGACCCGATATTTACGGATTGGTAGCCGAGTTCGAGAACCCTAATGATTTGTTGAAGGCGACGCGAGCGGCTTATGAAGCGGGCTATCGCAGAATCGAAGCCTATACGCCTTACCCGATTGAAGAGGTGTCTGAAGCCGTCAGTCCGCATCGCAATCGTCTGCCGTTAATTGTTTTGATAGGCGGCATTGTTGGCGGACTGGGCGGCTACTTGCTGCAATATTACACACAAGTGATTGACTACCCTCTCAATATTGGCGGTCGTCCTTTTCATAGCTGGCCTTCGTTCATCGTCGCTACTTTCGAGACCACAATTTTAGGCGCGGCGTTGTCGGCAGTTTTCGGCATGCTGGCGTTGAACGGTTTGCCACGTCCGCATCATCCGATTTTCAACACGCCGCGATTTGAGCTTGCCAGCCGCGATCGATTTTTCTTGTGCGTGGAGTCCACAGACAAGCAGTTCGACAAAGAGAAAACGAAAGAGTTTTTGGCAAGTTTTTTGCCGAGAGATGTTTCTGAAGTTGATTGGTGAATTAGTTCTTAGTCCGTTGTCCTTAGTCCTTAGTTATTATGTGATGATGGCAAGATTGGCTGAATGAGAAGAGAAGTTTTTCAACATAATGAAAAAACGAACTGATAAAAAACGAACTGTAATTTTTGCCTTTTGCCTTTTGCCTTTTGCCTTTCTGTCTTCAGCATGTCGGGAAGATATGCAGAATCAGCCGAAGTACAAACCCTATCGGGCAAGCGCGTTTTTTAAAGACGGGCAGTCAGGGCGACAACCCGTTGAAGGCACTGTGGCGCGCGGGCAGCTCAAAGACGATGCTCTGTTTTTTACAGGCAAAACTCCTCAAACAGGCTCTGGGAGCCAATCTCAAGGCGATACAGCAAGCGAGTTTCCAGGCTTCACGGCAACCTTTCCTTTTGCAGTGACAGAAGAAATCTTGCAGCGCGGGCAAGAGCGCTACAACATTTATTGTTCGGTTTGCCATGACCGCACAGGCTATGGCGAAGGTATGGTTGTTTTGCGCGGCTACAAAAAACCGCCTTCCTTTCATATCGATCGTTTGCGTCAAGCGCCTGTCGGCTACCTCTACGATGTGATTACCAATGGTTTCGGCGCAATGCCCGATTACGCAGCTCAAATCCAGGCGAAAGACCGTTGGGCAATCGTCGCCTATCTGCGCGCTTTGCAGTTGAGCCAGAACACCAAGGTTGATGCGTTGCCTGCTGACGAGCGACAAAAGCTTGAAAGCGGCGAAGGCAATCAAAAACGCAAGACAGAAAAAGGAGAGCAACATCAATGATGGATGCTGCCTACACAGCGCCGCCGGAACTAGACCGCATCAAACAACGCGCACTGATTGTTGGCGTGGTCGCTCTGGTTTTGACAATTGCTGGCGCTTTTTTACCAGATCATAAAGATCAATTCTTCCGCTCTTATCTTTTAGCTTATGTCTATTGGATAGGGATTTCTCTAGGTTGTTTCGCCATCCTGATGATTCAACATCTTTCGGGCGGCGCCTGGGGCATTGTCATCCGTAGAATTCTGGAAGCGGCAACGCGCACCTTTCCACTTGGACTGGCGTTGTTCATCCCGCTGGCATTTGGTCTTCACTCGCTTTATTCGTGGACTCATCCTAAAGCGGAAGACCACGTCTTGATTGGCAAGACTGCATACTTGAATGTTCCGTTTTTTTTGGCTAGAACAGCCCTTTATTTTCTGATTTGGATTGGTATTGCGTATCTTCTAAACAAGTGGTCGCGCCAACAAGACGAAGCCTCTGAACCCAAAAAATTCACAAGCAAGATGCAGGATCTCAGCGGGCCCGGTCTGGTGCTCTTAGGCGGCACCATGACGTTCGCTTCAATTGATTGGGTGATGTCCTTAGACCCGCATTGGGTTTCGACGATCTTTGGTGTGCTTTTTATGGCGGGTACTGCGCTTACAGCAATCGCTTTTATCGTTACGATGATTGTCTTCTTGTCGAACTATAAGCCGATGAATGAAGTGATCGCCGGAAGACATTTGAACGACTTAGGCAAATTAATGCTGGCGTTTGTGATGTTGTGGGCATACTTTTCATTCTCGCAATTCTTGATTATCTGGTCTGGCAATTTGCCCGAAGAAATCCCCTGGTACATCAACCGGTTGTCAGGCGCTTGGAAATTGATTGCGAGTTTCATCATTTTGTTCCATTTCATATTGCCTTTCTTTTTGTTGTTGCCCAGGAAAGCGAACCGCAACCCGCGCATTCTCGTCACCGTCGCATTGTTAATTTTGGTGATGCGTTACGTTGATCTGTATTGGCTGGTCGCCCCGCAGGTATTGCACGGCGAGGACAAGCAAATGCAGGTGGCGTTTCATTTCAGTTGGATGGATATAGCCGCGCCGCTTGGCGTTGGCGGCATCTGGGTCTGGTATTTCATCACGCAATTGAAAAAGCTGCCGCTGTTGCCAATCAATGAGCCGCAGTTGGAAGGCGCAATCGGCGAAGGAGTAGGGCATCATGGCTAAACACGAAATGGATGAAATACCGGATGTTTCTTACATCCACAATAAAGGCGTTGCTCACGAGGAGAGCGATTTAAATTTAAACGGCATCATCAAATTCGTCATTCACTTGATTGTGTTAGTTGCTGGTTCTGCGGTCATCGTCTATGGAATGTACAGATACTTTTCCGGGCAGGAGTACGAACAGGAAAAGAGCGAAACGCCTTCGACTTTATTGAAGCGCGAGCAAAGAGCCAGCGGCAAGCCTCAAGATATGTTCCCGGAGCCGCGCCTGCAGGAAAAACCAATCCTTGATCTTGAGAACTATCAAAAGAATGAAGCAGGGAAATTGGAACACTACAATTGGATTGATAAAGAGAAGGGAATCGTCAGCATTCCAATTGAAGAAGCAAAGAAAAAATTGCTTGAGCAAATGAAGATGAAAGCTCCTGAGCAAGAGCAACCGAAAGGGCAACCAAAAACTGCCGGGCAAGCGAAACCGTAGAGCAGCCAAAGACTCAAGAGCAACCGAAAAGGAATCAATAGTAACGTCACAGCTTGATTGATATTTGAAACCTCGAATGATTTTCGCGCTGGAAGCGCAAAGGAGATTAGCCAGTGGTGCAGCCACTGGAAAGAAGATGTGACTTGAACTTCGCGCTCTGAAAGAGCGCAGGAGATATGATACGAGTAATCTCCTACGCCCTTTCAGGGCTTGATAATTTGATGAGATTTTGAATTCCAGTGG
>JANMSG010000441.1:0-5444 GCA_031389065.1 Acidobacteriota bacterium
CTTTATCATCACTACGTTGGGCACGACAACAACCGTGACTGGTTTATGCTGACGCAGATCGAGACGCAATTGGTGTCAAAATTATTCTGGCAGGAGTGGTTTCCCGAAATCGTTTACGACGTGCATCAACAAGGCGCTAACGGTTCGCGTATGTGTTTGCCGCCATTTTTTGACCCGCACAATCCGAACATTGATCCGTTGATCGTGCGTCAGACAGGCACCATCGGCATGCGTATGGCGACAAAGCTACAAGCCGCAGGGTTCAAAGGCGTGGTCACAAATTCAACTTATGATATGTGGTGGCACGGCGGCTTGAGGAGCGCGCCTTATTATCACAACGCGATTGGCATTTTAACCGAAGCGGCATCTGTCAGAATCGCTACGCCAATCGAAGTGAAGCGCGAACAACTGCGCTCCGCAACCAGAGGTTTACAAAATCCACTGGTCACGGCGACGAATTTTCCAGAAGCCTGGGAAGGCGGTTGGTGGCGGATGCGCGACATTTGCGACATGGAGTTAATTACCACACGCACGGTTCTGGAAGAAGCCGCGCTGCACCGTGAAGAGTTGTTGCGCAACTTCGTTGACGTAGCCACGAGAGCGATTGCAGCGGGCAAAACCGATTCGCCTTACGCTTACATCGTGCCAGCCGAACAGCTAGACAAACCGACCGCCGTGAAGATGATTGATATTCTGCTTCAGCAAGGCGTTGAGGTGCATCTCGCCAAAAGCGATTTTGAAATTGATGGCAAAAAATATGGCGTGGGAAGTTACGTCGTGATGCTCGCACAGCCTTATCGCGCCAATGTGAAATGTTTATTTGAGGCGCAGAAGTATCCTGATAGAAGAGTCTATCCCGGCGGACCTGCCGAAGCGCCTTATGATGTTGCAGGCTGGACTCTGCCGATGCAGATGGGCGTGAATTATGTCGAAGCAGGCAAGCGATTTGATGCAGACTTGCAGAAGGTTGACTCTATCAGTTCACGTTTAGCGATTCACATTACAATGATGATGGACGCGGAGAGATTTTACATTCCGTCGAAAACGAACAATGCTGCCGCGCTCTTGAATCAAGTGTTAGCACAACCTGATAGATTTGCTGTTTCGCGTTTGAAAGAGTCTCTTGAAGTCCACGGCAAGACTCTACTGCCAGGCACATTCGTTGTCAGTGACCTAAGTAAAAACCTAACGCCCCTTCAAACCCTTAGGAAAGGCTTGGAGATTCAAGACCCTAGGAAAGGCTCGGAGATGCCAAGGAAGGTCACTCCATACATCGATGTAAGGGTGCATATGGCGGATTATGGCATTGAACATGACAGTAGTGAAAGAATAACTGATAAAAACAGATCGCAAATCATAGGTGATGCCATTGCCCTACCACGACTTGCGCTCTATAAATCTTCGACGGGTTCTATGGATGAAGGCTGGACGCGCTGGGTGCTTGAGCAGTTCAAGTTCGATTACAAAAGCGCTCTCGATGCAGACATTCGCGCGGGTAATCTCAAAGATAAATTCGATGTCATCATCTTGCCGGATATGAATGCCAATCAAATCATCAATGGCAATCGCGCTGGCTCTTACCCCGAAGAACTCACTGGCGGCATAGGCGAACAAGGTGTAGCCAATCTCAAAGCCTTTGTCGAGGCGGGTGGCGTGCTGATTTGTTTCGATTCATCTTCCGAATTTGCCATGACGAAGTTCGATTTACCTGTGAAGAACGCGCTTGCCGGTCTTGCGAGCGACCAGTTCTACGCGCCCGGCTCTATCTTCCGCGCCGTCGTTGATACGACAAGCCCTATTGCTTACGGGATGCCACAGGAAGCCGATTTCTACTTCACGGCGGGAAGGCGAGGAGCAGCAGACGAAGCGTCTTCGGACACCAATCGCAACGCGGAAGAAAACCAACGCCCACGCGCACCTCTTGTTCGGGCGCTGGCTTTCGAGATAACTGATACGACACGGGCTCGTTCTGTAGCGCGTTACGTCGAAGGCAACCCTCTGCGTTCAGGCTGGCTTTTAGGTCCGCAATATGTTGCCGGAAAATCAGCGCTCGTTGACGTTACCTTAGGCAAAGGGCGAGTCGTGTTATTTGGCTTCCGCCCTCAACATCGCGGACAGACCTGGGGAACATTCAAACTGATCTTCAATTCGGTACTGCTCGGCGGCGCAAAGCAGTAAAGTTATGTTATTACGCGACAGAGAAGAGAAATAAACAAAGAACCCGCGAAGCGGGTGACAGCATAAAGCCCAGTCCGTAAGGGCTGGGACGGATGAAGGATACATTTTTCTAGCCCGTGAAACGGGCGATAGACTGAGCAAAGCGATAACCTGTCGCCCACTACGCGGGCTCGTATAGCGGCAATGACATTCCTACCCCGCGCTTACGCGCAGGGCTTTATGCTTACGCCCGCTTTCGCGGGCTGAGATAAGACGACACAACTTTAGAATACTCTTTTCTCTTTTGCCTTCCTACTTATGCTATAACCAATTTGCGTAACGCGGATTGGCTTTCATGCGCTCGATGCAAGCAAGCAACTGTTGTCGCATCTGTGTCGCATCGGTGTGAAAACGGCGACCGTGACCGGGCAATACCCATTCGAATTGGTAATCGGTTAATCGCTCCATGGAGCGTGTCTGCTCGTTCCAGTTGTACCAGCAGACATTCGGCGAAGCGTACAGCGATTGGGTATTCGGTGACCACCACAGATGATCGCCGGCAAACAGAAAACGATTCTTGTAAAGCAAAACCGTGTGTCCGCGCGTATGTCCCGGCGTCGGAATCAACAAAACCTCTTCATCAAACTTGATTGCCTCGCTGCCAGTTAAAACGCGTTCAATCTCTTTGGTCGAACGCCCTATGTCGTCGCTGTGCATGATGCGTTCGGCATTGAAGTGTGACGACCATTTTTTGTGATCGGCTACATCATCGCGGTGGGTTAAGAACATGAACTTGATGCCGCCCAATGCTTCAATTTTTCTTGCCAGCGGTTTGGCAAAACGCGGCGAGTCAACCAGGATGTTTCCCGTTTCGCGCTTGATAAAATAGCTCGATGCGCCGTAAGATGATTCGGAAGCAAACCCACAAAAGAAAACATTTTCCGTCACTAACTCAGGATAGGCTCTCACAGCCGCTTTCGTGTCGTGGGTGCCAAGCGCGCCTATCGAAGCAGTCGGGCAACTCACCAGAGCTTTCAGGGCGGCGAATTCCGCTTCGTGATTGGCAGGCTGTTTGGTAACGACTGACTGTTCGCCAATGCGCGCGAAAGTGTCTGGCGCAATCTGTCGGCAGAGGTCACAATCAATGCAGCTTGAATCCACGAAAAAATCTCCGCCGACGTTTTCCGTTCTTCTGAGTTCAACTAATGCCATAATGCTTTAAGTATAAGCAGAAAATTTTTATCTGCAAAACAGCAAGGCTATTGTCATGTTCTGACAACATAAGCGTCCGCCTTTTCGTATGAGCATTGTTTATCAGGTCAGTGAAATTGTTTTTTAAGAATAAATGGTCAGGTTCATTGACCCCAACTTGTTGAACGGTTATAAACCAGAGAGAAATGGCTACCACATCGTTACCGAAAATTAAGGCTGTTACAATCCGCGAAAAATTAGGCGGCAATGCGGGCTTTTACGAATACACGGGCATCGCGATTGATTCGCTGCGGGCGAATAAACTGCGCTCTTTCTTAACTCTTTTAGGCATCATCATCGGCATTTCTTCGATTATCTCCGTCGTTTCATTCATCGAAGGATTGAATAAATATTGGAAAGAGAAAGTCTCGAATTTCGGACCTAACACCTTCGTCATTTCGCAGTTTCCTATCGTCACAGACCCTGATGAGTATTTTAAAATGCTCAAGCGCAATCCTGATATTCACAACAGCGAAGCAGAAGCTGTGCGTCGTTTCTGTGATGCTTGTGAAGCAGTGGGCGTTGAAACGCATAAACAAGTCACTTTGAAGGCTAACGGACAAAGCGTCGAAAATGTTGATGTCGGCGGCATCACCCCAAACATCATGGAGATAGAGGGCAATCAAACCGAAATCGGGCGTAACCTGCTCGATTGGGAAAACGACCATTCGCGCTTTACGGCTTACATTGGTTGGGAAATCGCCGAGAAGCTTTATCCGGGTGTTGACCCGATTGGCAAGACCATACAGATTGACGACCATCAATATACGGTCATCGGCATCGGTGAAAAGAAAGGCTCGGTGTTCGGGCAATCGCGCGACAACTACGCAAAGATACCCATTTCGACGTTTCAAAAAATCTACGGCTCGCGCCGAACTCTGAACATTTCCATTAGAGCCAAAGAGGGGCAGATGCAGCAGGCGCAAGATCAAGCGCGTATGGCTATGCGAAATCAACACGGCTTGTCTTATCACGAGGCAGACGATTTCGGCATGATCACTTCGGAAGGTGTGAATCAACTGTTTGATAATCTCACACAAGTGATTTTTTCCGTTGCCCTTTTTGTGGTCGGCATCTCGTTAGTCGTTGGCGGTATCGTCATTATGAATATCATGCTGGTCTCCGTCGTTGAACGAACCAAAGAGATCGGCATACGCAAAGCAATCGGCGCGCGGCAGCAAGACATCGTCAATCAATTTCTTGTTGAATCCGTGGTTTTATGCAGCGTAGGCGGTGCAATCGGTGTTACCATTGCGTTCGGCTTCTCCTGGCTGATCGCCACCTTCACACCTCTGCCTGCGGCATTTCCTTTATGGGCACCGGTCGTAGCAATCGGTCTTTCAGCCGTCATTGGCGTATTTTTTGGCGTCTATCCGGCGCGCCGCGCAGGAGCCCTTGATCCGATTGAAGCGTTGCGCTCCGAATGAGAGCAGTAAGCAGTAGGCAGTAGGCAGTAAGCAGTGAAATTATGAAGACAAATTTGCACAACAAAATCAACTGCACTTCAAAATTAACAGGCTCGTATCAACCCCATTTCTCTTTCTGGCGGCAACCTGTTGCCTCCTGCTTACTGCCTACTGCCTACTGCCTACTGTCTACTGGACTATTATGAGATTGTCAGGCATTAGAGAAAATACGAAGCTTGCAATGGCGACACTGGTGGCGCATAAATTCCGCGCCGCGCTCACCATTTTGGGCGTTTTCATAGGCGTCCTGGTCATCGTCGAAATGGCTGCCGTGTTAAACGGCTTTCGCCAGACGATAGTTGATCAGATGGAAGGCTTCGGAACACGCAATGTTTATCTATGGCGCTACCCTTTCATTCAAACCGGCGATCTGCCTTCTGAAGTGAAGAATCGCAAAGTCCTCTCTTACGAAAACGCTATGTTCGTCAAAGAGAACGCGCCCGCTGTTGAATATGTAGCGCCCGGACTTGCTTATCTAATCATGATGCCGGGGCAACCACCGCCATCGCCGCCGGAATTGAAGTACAAAGATAAATCAATGATTCGCCCGCAATTTATGGGCGGTTTCCC
>JANMSG010000451.1:0-4275 GCA_031389065.1 Acidobacteriota bacterium
ACTGGGTGCGCCGCATAAACAGGGTCCACCCAGTCGCTACCGCTCCCGGTTCTGACCTTTAACAGCCGATTACTTATCCTTCCATTCGGGAAGCCGACCCGGAGTGTAAGGCGCTCCTGCTGCCTCAAGCGCTTTCTCTAACTTTACGACATCGTTTTCAATCAGGGTTCGCAATTTGGCTAAGACCTGCTCGAACTCTTGCGCCGCAAAGTTGTATTGATCCATCTGCGTCTGCGTAGGTTTAGCGGTTGACATATTCTGTTGCCCTGTGATGCCAAAGACTCGCTGAGTTATGGAAGCAGGTGTATTTTCATTGCGCGCAGCGATCACTGAATCTCCGCGCAAGACAAGCAGCAACTCGTTGAGCCGTTTATCAAGGGCGCTTGCTTCATCCATCAGTTTATTGTCAGCCGCAGGGGTCTCGATAATCGCGCGTTTCATCAGTCCTATCTTGGTCTTGGTCGAAGTGGCAATATCGAGTGCCCCTGTCAAAGCGCGTTGTAATCTGGCTACCTTCTTCTGGAATTCAACCAGCGCGGCTCTATCTTCGGGCTTCATTTGTGTCAAGCCTTCGACAGTAACCGTAAACTCCTGCTGTCCCGCAACCGGCGTAAACACCCCGCCCACACGTTTCGCCATGGCGACTTTATATTTGCCAGGCATTACCAGTGTCCCTGATGGGCCGCCAAACTGATTTTCTTCGTCTTCTGCGCCGCCACCTCCTCTACCGCCGCCGCCACCAAGATTCGGCGCGGGGAAACGCAAGTTCCAGGTGACGCGATTCATGCCTGGTGCGACGGGCGCGGTTAATCTGCGAACGACATTGCCTTGCGCGTCTGTGATGATGAAAAATAATGCCGGAGCCTCTTCTTCCTCTTCGGCTCTGAGCTGCTCCCAGGTCGGGTAAGGCGCATTGCCTCTACGCTCAGCCTCCAGCCGCTGTTGCTTCTTCGTGCGAACGCTCTCTTTGAGATAGTAAGTGAAAGTCGCGCCGTAAGGAGGATTTGCTGCCGTGTAGAAAGACTCGCCTTGAAAAGATTTGCCGCGTCCGCCCAGCGGTTGCGATTCAATGTACATCAATGTGTCTTTGACAGGGAACAGCGTAGCCTCTTGCTCCAGGGTTTCAGGTTTCAATAAACGTAGCGGCGAGTAATTATCGAGAACATAAAACCCTCGTCCGAAGGTAGCCACCACAAGGTCATTTTCGCGCTTTTGAATCGCCAGATCGCGCACTGCAATCGTCGGCATACCGCCTTTGAGTTGCACCCACTTCTGCCCGCCGTCAATCGTGAAGAACAAGCCGAACTCTGTGCCTGTGAAAAGCAGATTCGCATTTACATGATCTTCGGCAATTGCCAGTACAGGATGTACAGGCAAATTTCCTTTTATTGAAGTCCAGGTTTTCCCCGCATCTGTGCTCTTGAGAAGGTATGAATTGAAGTCGGAATTTTTGTGATTTTCAAATGCGGCATAGACCGTGTTGGCTTCGTGATTGGACGCCAGAATACGGCTCACGAAAGTCATATCGGGAACCCCCGGAAATTTATCCATCTTGCGCCAATTCTTGCCGCCATCTTCTGTGATGTTAATCAAACCGTCGTCCGTGCCTACGTAAATCAGCCCGTCTTTTTTTGGCGATTCGGCAATCGCCGTCGAATTGCCGAAAAACGAAGTGGATTGATTTTTTGCTATCGCATCGGCTCCCCAAACTTTACCCATCACAGGAAGTTTGTTTCTATCAAGGTCGCGCGATAATTCACCGCTGATGAGTTTCCAGGAATCGCCTCTATCATCACTGCGATAGAGTTTGTTCGCCGCATAATAGAGTCGCGTGTGCGAATGTGGACTGATGATGAAAGGCGTGTCCCAATTGTAGCGCAGCGGGGCTTCGCCTTTTCCTGCCAGTGGCTGTATGCCCATACGCTCGCCTGTCCGTTTGTCGAAACGCGAAAGGTAACCATACTGCAAAGCTGAATAGACGGTGTTGGGGTCTTCCGGGTCAACCTGCGAGCGGAAACCGTCGCCGCCCAAGGTGACGAACCAATCAGAATTGACGATGCCGGAAGCGCTGCGCGTGCGCGAAGGACCGCCCATGCTGAAATTGTCTTGCGTCCCGCCATAGATGTTGTAAAACGGCGTCGCATTATCAACCGTCACATCGTAAAACTGTGGGATGGGCAGATTGGCTTTGAAGTTCCAGTTCTCGCCTCTATCAAAGCTTTCATAAATGCCGCCGTCGCAGCCAACCAGATAATGCCTGGTGTTTTCGGGATTGACCCAGATGCAATGATTATCAACGTGCTTATTCTTTTCCCCTAAGGGGCGAAAGGTTCTGCCACCGTCATCGGAAACTTGAAATACGACGTTCGGTAGATAGACGCGCTCTGAGTCTTTCGGGTCAACCGATATTTGTCCGTAATACATTCCTTGCGCGATGTTCGGACTTCTACGCTCCCAAGTCCCGCCTTTATCTGTCGAGCGATAGATGCCGCTGCGATTGTCTGCCGCTTCGACGGTGGCGTAAACGACATTGGCATCAACAGGCGAAATCGCCAAGCCTATACGTCCCATATCAACCGTCGGCAAACCTCCGCGAAGTTTATTCCAGGTTGCGCCCGCATCGGTTGATTTATGTATGGCGCTTTCTGGTCCGCCGTTAATGAGCGTGTAAACGTGACGACGACGTTGCCAGGATGCGGCGTAGAGCGTGTCAGGATTTGTATGATCAATCACAACATCTGTGACGCCAGTATGTTCGCTGATGTTCAAAATGTTTTTCCAGGTTTTGCCGCCATCCGTAGTTTTAAACAGACCACGGTCTCCGCCAGGTCCCCATAGGTGCCCTTGCGCGGCTACGTACAGGTGATCGGAGTTTCGCGGGTCAATGCTGATGCGTCCTATGTGTTCGGAAGTTTTCAAGCAGACGTTCTTCCAACTTTTTCCGCCATCGTCGGAGCGATATACGCCGTCGCCGTAAGAGACGCTGCGCTGGCTATTGTTTTCGCCGGTGCCTACCCAGACGGTTAGAGGGTTTTTCGGGTCAATGACGACAACGCCTATCGAATAAGAGGCTTCGTTATCAAACACCGGCGTAAAAGTTATGCCGGCATTCGTCGTGCGCCACACGCCGCCCGATGCCGCGCCTACGAAATAGCGACTGGTATCTTTCGGATCAACGGCTATATCGGAGATGCGCCCGGAGGTGAAGGCAGGGCCAATGCTGCGAAGCCGCAAACCCATAAAAGTTCCTGCGCTCATACGGTCTGCTGGTGCTCTTCTCTCGTCTTGAGGTTTTGGCGCGTCTTGCTGTCCTTGGGCTTCTTGTGTTGCAAAAGCGGAAAGCGGCGCGGTGAGCATAGAAATCAGTAGAAACATTGGTAAAAAGCCACGTAATGACTTCAAGGTTTTTTCCTCCATGAATAAGGATTGAAAAGATGAGATAGAAAAAGGTTTCGAGCAAAAAGCGCAGATCGCTTGAAATATTGAATCGGTTTTGAATTGTTGAAATGTTTGCGAAGTTAATTTACGCGGCACAAATTTGCTTGCACTCCTGGCTCGAAATTCCACTGGTTTTATATATTCTTTTAAATTCTTGTGCGCGGTATCATACAAGCAGATTTGCATTTCTATCAAGGAATGAAAGGGAAGAGCAAGTTTTTGAATTATTTAGCGAGATTACTATTATTTGCATTCAAGTGTGGAAGCGAATCGCCTTATGGACTGGCTTTGGTAACAACATAAGCGTTAAGAGCGCATAGGGGACTGATCTCCTATGCGCTCTTAACAAGCTGACCGAGCTATGTGTTATGTTAATTACAACAGGACGAAGCTTCAGGCCACTTCTTTGCTGCTGCCCGAACTTCTTTTAGAAAAGAATTCACATCTTTGCCCTTGTTTTGCTTTACTACTTCATCAATTGGTAGTCCATGAGGATTGACTCCACTGCCGTCGGCAGGAATTTCAAACAGACCCTGCTGTCCGCCAACCAAAATGAATGCGTCGCCTTCAGCTTTGTTTTCCCTAAGAAAGAGTGCATAGGTTTTTCCATTTTCCATTTTCCTAAATCCGGGGGTTCTGATTTCGGCTGAGGTTCCATCCTCGAATTCCACACGACCACCCGGCAGATTTACAGTGATGGTACTACCTTGAGCAATCTTGCCTTTGAGGACTTCCTGCATCGCCACTTGATACTCAGTGTTAATTGACTCTCCGTCAGAAGAAAGTTTACATACGTTTTGTAAAGGAGTTCCAACAACTACTATCACGCTATCTCTT
>JANMSG010000454.1:0-1951 GCA_031389065.1 Acidobacteriota bacterium
AGCAAGGCAGGCAGCAAGGCGGACAACAACCAGGTCAGCAGCAAGGTCAGCAAGGCAGTGGTCAACAACCAGGCGGACAGCAAGGCCAGCAAGCTGGTGGTCAGCAGCAAGGTGGTCAGCGAGGGCAACAGGCTGGCGGTCAACAACAAGGTGGACAACAAGCTGGTGGTCAGGGTAGAAGCGGTCAGCAACAAGGGCAAGAGCCCGGACAGCAAAGCGGTGAACGGCAAATGCAAGGCGGTGGCGGTCCTCCTCGCACAGGGGGTGACCGTCAAACCGGTAGTGAACTCCAGCAACGGCTAAATGAAGCGCAAGAATTGCGTCGCGCACTGCGCGGTAATAACGACTTGACGCGAGATTTGGATAAAGCCATGGACCAACTTCGTCGCATCAATCCGAATGCTTTTGATGACCCTGCGCAAATGGCTCTCTTGAAGAGCGAAGTCATAGACCCTCTGCGGCAGTTGGAAGTAGAACTGGCGCGAAGACTGCAGGGCAAACTCGACAACAAAGGCATAGGCTCTTTGAGCGATGGCGATGCACCAGATCGCTACCGCAAATTGATTGAAGAATATTATCGTCGTTTGTCTTCGCGCTCGGCGGGAACAAAGCCGTAAAATAATTCTTTTATCCAAGCGATGCGGATTGATTTAATAGAACGCATATGGTTTCGAGGCAGGGCGTAAAGGTTCGACAAACTTTGGTTTGTGGTGAATGGAAACAGCGGCAAACTTCAAGTTACCGGACACTCAATGGCAAGTCGCTATAAAGACTTGATTAAACAAAGTGAGGTATTGAATGAGGCTTAGAGTTTTTTCTGTTTTTGCGATTCTTTTGGTTTTGTCTCTAGCTCAAATGGCAACGGCTAAAGACCATAAAGAATTTGCCGCTTTGAGTGCGCGACTCTCAGAGCAAGCAGGTTTTTTTGATTCGGATAATTTAGTCTCGAACGAGACATCTTACCTGCACGTCTTTGGCAAGCTGACGGAATTCAAAGTGCAGGGGGGCGTTTATCTGGGCGTCGGTCCCGACCAGAATTTTACCTACATCGCAAAGATTCGCCCAACACGGGCAATCATGATTGATATTCGCCGCGACAATATGCTGCAACATCTGTTTTATAAAGCGCTGTTTGAAAAATCCAAAAACCGCACAGAATATCTCTGCTTTCTTTTTGGCAAACCGCTTCCGAAAGATAAAGGTTGGGAGACGAAAGGCGTTAAAGCCCTGGTTGATTACATAGACACCACGAAGTCTGACCAGAAACTCTTTGAGAAATCACTCGATGAGGTGAAGAAAGAGGTGCAGAAGTTCGGAATTCAACTTTCGGATTCTGATTTTAAAGTCATTGCCAATATTCAAAGAGCATTTTTTGAAGCGGGGCTTGATGTTCGTTATTCAAGCCACAATCGCCCGCCGCGTTCGATCTATCCGACGATGCGTGACCTGTTGTTGCAGAAAGATTTGTCCGGCGAACAGCGCAATTATTTTTGCATCGAAGAAGATTGGCAATTCATCAAGAAGTTGCAAGATCAAGATTTGATTATTCCTGTGGTTGGTGATTTAGCAGGCACCGGCGCTGTCAAAGCTATCGGCAAATATTTGCATGAGATAAAGGAGCGGCTGTCGGCTTTTTATGTTTCAAATGTCGAGTTTTACGTTCATAGACAAGGCCAATACGAGCGCTTTGTTGAAAATGTAGCGTCATTGCCATTTGATAAAAATAGCCTGGTGATTCGCAGCTATTTCAATTATTACGCGCCGCTTCATCCGCAATCTGAGCCCGATCATTTCAGCACACAGTTATTGCAACGGGTCGAAGATTTGCTGGCGATGTGCAAAGCTGGAGAATGCGAATCATATGAAAAGGTTGTGACCAAAAGTTCAATTCCGCTTCGCTGATAATTTTCCGCGCAGGAATTTTCAATCTAAAAAAAAGTCAAAGGAGCAG
>JANMSG010000465.1:0-20075 GCA_031389065.1 Acidobacteriota bacterium
ACCCGTGAATGATTCAGGAAAACCTATAATAACCTCTTCAGTTTTGATTTTCTCGTCCAGCTTTTCATCGCTCGTGATGTTGTAGCCAAACGCCAGAGCTAAGTCTTGCTTGGGAAATATGCCGACCAGTTTTCGCCGCGTGGGACTGGCCGTGCCATCCGCGCCGACTAAAAATTTAGCTTTCCATTTCTTGCCCTCGTCAGTGGTGATCGTCCAGCCGTCAAGCTCTTTCGAGAAGTCCGTAACGGCTGCGCGCACGAAATTCGCTCCTGCGTCTTTTGCTCTGTCGAGAATTAAACCGTTGAGGACTTCGCGTGAATAGATGGCAAAGGGTTGGTCAACATCTACACTGACGCGGCGGTCATTTGCAGAAACCAGCGTGACGCGATAAATGAGTTTGCGCGGATAGTCCGTGCTTTCGAGGATGAAGGCGAATTCGCGAAGCGCGCGCGTCGGCACGCCACCACCGCAAGGTTTCTCCCAAGCGCCTTTCGGGTCGAACAAAACCACATCGCGCCCTGCTGCCGCAAGTCTCGTTGCCAGATGCGCTCCCGAAGGACCTGCACCGATGATGGCAATTTCCGCCGAAGAGTTTGGCATAAGGCAGAAGTCTAGCGGCGCATTGCAACGTCATCAAGTCGCAGGTAGCGTTCTAATAAAGTGTCCCTGGCTTATCAGTTCTCAAAGTGTATCTGTACCTTTCCCTTAAAAATTCTTAGAAGTATCGAGGGGTCATATCGTAAAAGGCTCCAAAACAGAGCCGGGTGACGCGAGCAAAGGCGGAGTAGGATAGACGGGGCTGTTAGGTCGAAGCGAATCACCAAGTCTTCCTCATTGTTACCTGCTTTCACAGATCAGAGAGGTTTTTCTGCTTCATTGCGGATGGCACGCAGCACTTCCATTCGAATCAAACCGCTGAAAGGTCTGATGAAGGTCCAATAAAACCGAAACCGCCAACGGCTCGCATCGTCCAAACACAGGACTCGCGTTTCGGTAGAAACCCTTATTTTATCGGGAGATTTTTCATCCATGGCAAAATTCCAGACAGCTTTTGCAAGACCTTTTTCGTTGAAGGCTTGAAAATCATCGGCTTTGATTTTTTGAATGGTTCCGGTGGGCTTCCAGAATTTTCCGACCAAGCCTAACAACAACTCTTTTTGCGGCGCTTTGCCAAGCAGAACGAAACCGCTTTGCAGCAATCCCTCTAAATTAAAATCAGGCTCTTTGGCAGACTTATTTGTTCTTCGTAATAACGCAGGCATTCCACGCACTGCTAAAAGCGTACGAACAATTCTTGAACGGCTTAAATTCAAACTGGTTACCGCTTCATAAACTCTCTGACGCGGAGCGCAAATTTCAATCTCGTGATATTCGGTCACATCATACTTTGGCAAGAAGGTGTCTATAAGCATATAGAAAAGGGTAACGACGGAAACACAGACACGCAAAAGGCGCAAAGCTTATTTCACTGTCGCCATGCACTCAATCTCTACACGTCCGTTGGCTGCAAGTCCGCTCGTGCCAAAGGCGCTTCTTGCCGGCATACGACCTTTCGCAAAATATGTGACATAGACTTCGTTCATCGCGTCGCGCTCTTTAATGTCGGCGAGCATTACCGTACATTTCACAACGCGGTCAAACGACGAGCCATGCTTTTCGAGGACGCGGCGAATGTTCTCCATCGTCTGTTTGGTCTCGGCAGCGATGCCGCCTTCTGCAAGATTTCTGCTGCCCGGAAGAAAACCTAACTGCCCCGAAAGGTAAAGCATATTGCCTACGCGAACGGCTTCAGAAAGCGGAGCATTTGCTGCTGCTGTCGGGGATGGTAAATACTCAGGCGTTGCATCCGTAGCGTTCTTTTGCGAGGAACCGGCTTTCGGCTTTCCAGCATTTTGTTTTGCTTGACCCTGCGCATCGAGGCTCAAAGTTATTGAGCAACAGATAAAAATCATCAATACAATCAGAGTTTTCATAGTATTTTCCTCTTCAAGTGTGGTTTCGATTTATTTGTACATCACGTCGGTTCGCAAGATATACTTGCGCCCGCCTGTGACCATTCGTCCTTCGTGCCAGAGTTGATGGGTGAAGAGTAATGCCTTTCCTGTCTTTGGCACAATCAGGCTCTCTGAATCGGGAAAAAAAGTTTCGCCGCCCGCGTAGTCTTCGTTGAGGTAGATCATCAAGGTGAGCAAGCTCTGTTCTTCGTCCGAACGCCTGTAATAACCGTCGGTGTGTGCCCCGAAACTCTGCCCCGCTTCGTAGCGATAAAAGCGCAGACGCTCATTCAAGCCAACGACCGATTTATGATTGATCGTTTCAGGAACGGCCCTTGCCACCCTGCGCCACAAAGCATCTGACAAGCCAGTATCGTTCAAAGCGAAGCGACTATTGTTGCGCCCTTTTTGCACAACGAATCCGCGCGGCCCGTTGAATGCGCCATTTATAAAGGCAGATTCATAGCCAAGATTCTCGCTCAGTTCAATCAACGCCCGACACTCTTCACGCGAGATGACGCAAGGGTGAGTAGAGATGACTTCCTGTTTGAGTGCGCATTGCATACCTTGCTTCAAAATTTGCTTCAATCAAAAAAACACAGCCCCAAAAGTCAGTAACGAATCTCTTTTTTAGGCTTCTCTTTATCAACCGCTATGGCAATCGTTCTTGCGCCTGCCTTTTTGGTTAATGGTCTTTGATTAAATTATGCGCAAACCAGGTGCGCTGGAGGCGCACAGGAGATTAGCCTGCGGTAACGCCGCAGGAATTTGGTTGTTTCTCGATCGCGCGCCCTGACGGGGCGCAGGATATTAGTTTGCGCATAAATTTTTCAATGAACATCATACAAAATCTTTGCCACGCGACCATAAGCCATATCGGAACCCGCTCTGATACAAACTGCTTTATCTTAGTCTTGAGTAAGTGTGCGACTGAGTTCATCAAACAATTGGGTGAATGAGACCAGTTATGAATTCAGTTTGATAAGTAGATTTTCTGCTACTAGACATCAGGGCGCTATTGCTCGATCTCTCAATATATTAGTCCCTTATTCCCATAAAGAGATGTACATCTGGGTTTATGCAATGTTTTACATCCTTTTGTCCAAGTGCCACAGTCTATGCATCGAATTTGCATCGTACGGTGAACTTCATTGAATTCAAATTCGATCTTTCCGCCACAATCCGGGCATTTAACACTCCTGATTTGTTTGTCCGTTCCTTTGAATAATATTTCCTCAATATCACCCCAATCCATCCTAGTTGATTCCTTAAGGCACCGAATTACATTACCCTCTCTTTTACCCTCTTTTAAGGGTAATACCCTTTTTATGCTTTTGTTCACCACAACACCGATGAGTTGATATTGGCGATGGAGGTGTTGCCGGTCAGAGCCATGGCGATTTCCAATTCTCTGCGCAGGATGTTGATGACTCGCGTCACGCCTTCTGCGCCCGCCGCGCCCAAGCCAAACAGATAGGGTCGCCCAATCAACACGCTGTTTGCTCCTAAGGCAATGGCTTTCAAAATATCTGTGCCGCGCCGTATGCCGCCATCCATCAGGATAGGCAAACGTCCTGCGACGCGTTCGGCAACTTCAGGCAAAGCGTCAATCGTGGCGGGACCTGTGTCTAAATTCCTTGCCCCATGATTTGATACGATAATGGCGGAAACGCCCGATTTTACAGCAATTTCTGCATCGTCAGGGTTTATTACGCCTTTCAAAATCACCGGCACTCGCGCAAACTGGAGCATCCATTCAAGGTCTTTCCACACAAATTTTGGGTCAAACAGCAAGCTATAGATTTGCCCTTCACTCGGACGATGCGTAGTGGGCGCTGTCGTTTTCATGCCGGTTAAATGTGGTCGTTCTATTCCCGGCGGCAGTTGAAATTGAGCCCGCATCTCGCGATTGCGCATGCCAAGCACAGGCGTATCAACCGTCACGCAAAGGGCGCGGCATCCGGCATCTTCGGCGCGTTGAATTAAACTTTTCGTGAAACCTCTGTCGGGTTGGACATAGAGTTGAAACCACAGGGGAGCGCTTGAAACTTGCGCAATATCTTCGACGCTTGTCGTCGCCATGGTGCTGACGACGAATGTAGCTCCGACGGCGCTTGCGCCTCTTGCCGTTGCGAGTTCGCCTTCCGTGTGAACAATGCGTTGATAGGCTGTTGGGGCAAGCACGATAGGAAAAGGCATCTCTTGATTGAAGAGAGTTACGCGCAGGTCTATGCTGGAGACATCAACAAGAACTTTCGGGCGCAGGCGGATTCGGTTAAACGATTCTCGATTCCAACCCAGAGTCACTTCATCGCCAGCACCAGCGCTTATATACTCGTAAGCCATGTGAGACATTCGCTCACGCGCCATCGCTTCAAAATCAGCAAGACATACGGCATCAGCAGTATTGTTTAGATCAGTAGGAGTCATTTCAAATTCTCTTGCAGCATATTGCAAAACAGAGCGCCTTGCTCTATTGCATCGTCCAGAGCTTTGTGGGTGTGCGGCAATCTATCGAACCAACGTTTCGGCATATTGCGTTTGGTTGATTCTTTATACTCTTTCTTCATCATTGCCATCGCATAGGTTTTAATGTCGAGCGCCGAATGCGAGAAGGGGTTTTCGCCTGTGAAGCGAACCAGATAATGACAAACGAACATAAAATCGAAGACCACGGGATAACCAACAAAGACGGGCTTGCCGGGCAAATGTTTCAACCAGTCCAGGTATTGCCGCATCGCCTTTTCAGGGGGCTGGAGATTTTCACGACAAGCAAGCCAGGCTTCTTCTTGCGTCTTCCACCAGTTCATGGTGTCAGGGTCAGGAGTTGCATCCGGCAACGTTTCGAGATTCGCTTCAAAGGTGCTGATTAATGTCTTGTCGGCAAGATAAGCCGCCGAGCCAAAGCTGAGCATAGAGTTTAGCCCTGGAACGGGGCCATCTGTCTCGACATCTGTGCTGACATAAATTTCAGGCATATTTTTTTATGAGAAAAACTCTTTGCCGCTTTTAATTTTGACTTTGCAGTAGCGGCGGATGTTTTCAAAGTCTCCAACGTTATCCGTGACAACCAACGCGCCGAAGCGATGCGCGGTTACGGCAATGAGCGCGTCATGAATAATTTGATATTTTTGATTGGGATGAAGACGAGGAGTCTCGCCGCGTGATTCGGATTTCAAGCCCCGCAAAAGCGCGTTGATTATCTTCCCGGCTTGCCACCAATCTTCGAGCGTAGGGACAAGAATCTTGTCTGCTTTCTCAAACTGATTTCTTGCGACTTCCCATCTTTTCACATCAGCCTTATCAACGGCTCCCGCTAAAAGTTCTTGTAAAACGACAGCCGACATCACCAAGCTATTTGGAAACTTTGTTGGTTTGTATGCTATCCAGATGTTTGTATCCCAGATTACGCCTGACATACCTCATCACCATAGCCTTTTGTGGCGATTTTTATAAGTATATTCCCACGCTGCCATTGTTGCTTCTTCAAGAGTGGGCTCTTTGCGTTTCTTCTTTGCTGGCTCTTTCGCTTTAGCGGTTTTTGCAGTTGATGCAGTCTCGCTGTTCTTCGCTACAGCGGTGCCGTTGCTCTTGGCTTTGGCTGAAGTTGTTTTTCTTACGGTTTTCGCTGCCATTTCTTGCACTCCTTTTCTAAGCGTCTTCATTCGTCTGCCTCAATAAGCCGTAGCGGAAATAGCCTACAGCGTTTGAGAAAATCATGGATTCGACTTTTTCGGCAGAGGTGAAAACTTGCTTGATACCGTCGTAAAGCATATCGCCGGAGCCGCCCGCGATTAACACTTTCTGCGGGCGCATCGGTCGAACTGTCATCTGAATTCTATTGATGATTTCAGGCAGATGTTTCTCCATCACTTGCTTGCGTATCTCTTCCAGATCAACCGATTCGCCATTGGGCGTGATATAAGGCGTCTTGCTGCGTATGTATTGTTCGATGGTTGAGCGTTCAAGATAGTCGTCATATTTTGCATCAATCTCGCGCTGCAAATCGTGATAGACGGCATCGAGCGATGAGGGAATTGATTTCGACGACGAGTGATTATAACGACCGTCTGCGGCGACGATATCTATGGTCTTTTCGCCGCCGTCAATGACTGCCGTTGAAACGATGCGTTCAGGAACCTTGTTGCCGTCGCGATCGAGGGCGTAACTCAGATAAGAGCCGTAGCCTTGTGGTAAAACTAAAATGTTTTTTGCATCGAGTTTGAAGGTCACAGTGTTGGCGATGCTGCCGTTGATGTTATAGAGTTTCACCGAATGGTCGCCTGCGAGTTTGTCAACCAAGGTTTGTTTTTGAGAGGAGTAGAAATTCACTGGCAAGCCGACCACTAAAACATCGGGTGCGGGCGATTGTTTTTCGGTCATAAATCGCGCAATGCCTGCAATCGTCAAAGCGGGATTGTAATGTTTGGTGAACATATCGCGATCGGCAGACATTTCGCCGCCACGATTTAAGCGAATCGCGGTTTCGCCGAAATTCCGAATTTTGCCCGGATAAATGCTCAACTCGGCTATGAAATTATCTTCCTTAGTGCCTAAAAAATCTTCGCCGAATTCGGCCTGCCCGATCACAGAAGGAAAGATTAAAGTCTTGCGACCTGCTTTGGTCTCCGAATAAATTTTCGTAGCCGAATAGCCCGTGTCAACCGCTAGTACGTTCATAAAAGCTTCTTTACAAGACCCGCAAGCCTTGATGGACGCCTCCCACGCCCCAGAGATTTTGGATTAAATTTCAGGTTTTCGTTGCAAGCGAGGCACTTAAAAATCGCTTGCATGCAGCGCGTCTTGATTATACGTCATCGGCGGGAGTTTTCCAGTTATTCGGCGCATTCAGCCTTTTGCAAATTTTTTCTCAATCGGTTCACAGTTCGGCTGACAATTGCGCCAACCCCTTCAAGGGAAAGTTTCAAGCCTTTGATCCTGGCAATCTCTTTATTGGTTAGCCCTTCAAAATATCTCAGCTTGAAGATCATGATGTCTCGTTCTTTATGTGGCCATTTGACGATTTTTGTAAAAATGTCATCAATAATTTCTGCGGACACAAGTTTCGCTGAATCTTCCGTTGAAGCATCGCTACTGAGAGCTTCTACTTCTTTGAAGATGAAAATCTCACTATGTTTCATCAAAAGATCTTCCAACGAACAGACAATCTGCGGTCTTTTTATGGCTCGCGTTTCGCGATAATGATCCCGAACGACGTTGATAGAAATAATCAGCAGATATTGAAAGATAGAGTTTTCAAAATCTCCTTTGAAATTCTTAAGAGCAGAGCGCTCATCTTTGATAATTCGCAGATAAACCGCTTGCGCAAAATCTTCGATCTGCTCTTCGGTAATGGCAACCTGCTGTTCAGGATTACTTTTCGCCTGACGCTGCAAGGCATGAGCGACACTCTTTTTAATCGCCACATGATAGCGACAGACGAATTCGCACCAGGCATCTTCATCGGACGGTTTCTTCAAACAGCGCTGAATCAATTCGCTGACTGTCCAATCCGCTGAACTGGCGACTTTACTGTCTTCTACTATTTTCCTATTTTTATTTTTCAATCTCTACACATTGGCTTCATTGTGAAGCCTTATATTTACGATGTCTGTTCTGTTTTCTATAGCATTCAAAAAAATGTTTTCGGCAAATGGCTTCGTCGTCCTGTGGAGGCAGAATCTGTCGAAGCATTTTTCTAAACAACTATCGTTTCAAAGTCCCACCATAGTTATGAGAAATTATTCATTTCGTTACCAAGCATCTACCAACAGAGATGGTCTCAATTGGTCATCTGTCGAAAACACGAATGATAGATTCCGCCAGTCCATACAGGCGCAGAGGGTCAACTCCACACACGATTCTTATGAACAATGCTTGATGAAAGAAAAGCAACAACGCAAAAGTAAAAGGCAAACGTACGAGTCAATGTTTCAATCCAGCGGTTGAGTCAAGTCTGCTGAAACATTTGCTTGCTCGCTTATTAGACTGTGAAGTTTCTCAAACTAAAAACGGCAGCAGTATAGCAAAGAGTTTTCATCCTGTCAGATTATTTTTATTTCGTCGGATGCTTTTTGATCGTTGCCGATGGTGAGGTTATGGCGCGTCAAACTCGGGAGGAAAATGATTGAGCGGGCCATAACCTTGACCGATATTCGGCGCTGTGCGAATCGCTTCGACGATGTATTTTTTAGCAATCGGTAAGGCTTCGCGCAGAGCATAGCCCAAAGTCAGTAGGCAGGTTAAAGCGGAACTGAGCGTACAACCTGTTCCGTGTGTGTTCGACGATTGGACTTTCTTTGCCGTATAAATGAGCGAGCCGTCTTCGTCCATCAAAAAATCTATGGCGTCTTCGCTGACTATGTCTCCACCTTTAATCACTACGGCTTTCGCGCCCAGCGCTAACATCTTTTTTGCCGCGTGCGCCATGGAATGCGCGTCTTTGATGGCTATGCCGGTGATGCGTTCGGCTTCAACGGCGTTCGGGGTGACGACGGAGGCGAGCGGAAAAAGCTTTTCGATTAACACTTTCAAGGCTTCGTCATCAATCAAGTCGTAGCCGCTGGTGCTTCTCACAACCGGGTCAATGATCGTATACGGAATCGGTCTTGAAGCAATCTGCTCGGCGACTTCTTTAATCACTTCGCAGGTAGGCAACATCCCTGTTTTGATTGCCGCGATATTGAAATCATCGAACAGTGAGTTGAGCTGACGGGCAACCACCTCTCTCGATTGATGTGCTGCGCCGTAAACGCCTTGAGTGTTTTGAAAGGTCAAACTGGTTATCGCGGCGACTCCGTAACAACCAAAGGCGCTCATGGTTTTTATGTCTGCCAAGGTTCCTGCGCCTGCCGATGGATCGAAGCCGGCTATCGTCATGATTACCATAATTGTTTCCCGTAGAAGCGCGGATATCTTGTCGGCGCTCCTAAATCTTATCCTTCTTGTATGGTTCGCGCGAGGTTGTGCAAATCGTTAGCCTCTGTGAAGAGCGAAATCGCGGCAACGCCATTGGCGCCTGCCGCAAGAGTATCTTTAAAATTCGACAACTTGATGCCGCCAAGCGCAAGCACAGGAATCGTCAAAATACTTGCAACCTGGTGCAGCGCTGCCAATCCGACTGGCGCGCCGTAAAGCTTTTTGCTGGCGGTTTCGAAGATGGGTCCGAAGACAATGAAGTTTGCGCCACCCTCTTCGGCGTCCCTTGCCTCTGCGAAAGAATGTGTGGAGGCACCGATCAACAATTCGTCGCCGAAGGTTTTTCTTACAACTTCAACTGGCATAGAGCGCGTCGTCAAATGCACACCGACGCCCATACAGGCAGCCGCAATATCGGCGCGATCATTAACCAGAACCTGCCCTTTGTGGGGGCGGGCAATTTCAGCAATCCGCTTGGTCAGCGAAAACAACTCGCCCCCTCGAAGGTCGCGCTCGCGTATCTGCACCAGGTCAACGCCAGCACAAAAAGCTTGTCCGACAAACTCCGTCAGCGTGTCGAGTGCCGATTTATTCGCTGTGCGAGGGAGTTTCTGCCTGTCTGTTATCAGGTATAACAACGGTTTCGAGTGGTGTGGTATCAAGCTCTTTACCCTGTAATTCTACTTGAAAGAATTGCACTGTTTTTTTGAAGTTGATGATTTCAACGATGCCGATCCAGATATTCAATAAACCTAGGCCGGTAACGGCGCCGCGAACATAACCGTTGGTCATCCAGCGGCTCAAGCCTGACAAATGGAGTTTATCTGCGAGCAAAAACAGTAAGTAATTTTCATTCCAGGAGGGATAAGAAAGCCAGGGGAGGAGTGTCAACAACACGCCGATCTCAAAGCAGATTAAGATGAAGAAAAGAATTGTAAGTTTTGCAGACATTGGTAAATTTTGGATTTTGGATTTTAGATTTTGGATTGAGAGAATGATGAATCTCCCAATCCAAAATTTACAATCTGAAATCTAAAATTGAATCTATCACGCGTTCTTTGCTGCCTGCAACTGTTTGATCTTGTCGCCGACTCTGCGGTAATTGACATCCACTCCATAGACTTCTGTAAAGACATCGAGAGCTTTATCCAACTCTCCCATCTCTTCATAGCAAGAGCCGATTTCAAATCTGAGCGCTTGATACTCGTCTTCCGTGCTGTTGGCAATTTTCAAACCGCGCTGGAACCACATCACCGCAACCTTTGGCATGGATTTATTCTTAAAGCAAAAGCCCAGCATATGACAACACTGAACATGATGATCATTGGCTCCCTCTTGAGCCGCTAATCGGTAAGCCATCTGGAATTGCCCGATGGCATCGTCGTGCAAATCCATGTCTTTGTATGCCAGACCGAGATTGTAATGCGTTTCATAGTCCTGCAATTGAGCGATGCTGCTGGAGTCTTCCTTCAACTCGGCAAGCATCTGTTGAAGTTCCGTCTCTTCACCATCATCTTCAAAATCCAACAAATCTTTGACATCGAAACTTTCTCGTTGCACTTTCTGCTCAAGGACAGGTTGAGCGACGACAGGCTCCGGAAGTTCAAAGCTCTCAGGCGTTGATTCTTCAAAAGCGAAGGCAGTTTCTTCCGGCATAGGCAATTCTAAAATGTCGTCTTCAGCCAATATGGAATCATTTACCGAAAACGCTGCTTCATGGGTTTGGCTCTCTTCGACAAGAGTTTCAACTTCGGGAATGATGGCGCCTAACTTATCCGAATCACCAAAACCGTCTACGGATTCGTCAAAGCCACTCAATAAATCGCTGCCATTTTGCTGCACTTTTAGATTGGCAAGCGAGGGCGGCGTCAGGGCGCCCGTCATCGGTTTCATCGTGCTGAATTCTGTGTTATTCAATAGCTCACTGGTGTTAAATTGCACAACCAAATCTTGGTCCAGTCTGCCTGATTCTTTTTGAACAATGAAAGGCATGAAGTTTTTATGCCCGCTATCTTTCGGCGCCGCGGATAGATCGAAACTCACATCGCCCGGTTGCACCGTCTCTTTACTACTTGGTCCACCCAAGCCCTGAGGCTCTTCAAAGCCAAAAGCCTCATTCAAATCCAAGTTGATCTCTTGAGAGTTACTGGGTTTGTGACCGTTGCTCTGAGCGCTTTCCGCTTCAGACGGTTCGCCCGACTTGCCTTTCTTTCTGGCAGACAAAGCTGCCGTAGTCATCCCCAGTTTCTTATAGCGCGTTTCGATTTCAGAATGATCGCCATGCTCTGCACTCATTCGATCGAGAGAATCGCGCGCAATCTCCACGTAGCCTTGCGCAATATAAAAATCTACGCCTTCCAGTTCATCACGCATAGCCCGAGGCATGGTGTCAGTGGGCAAATCGCCGGTCGAACTGAGCATAAATTGATCATTGGCATTTTGCGATTTATCCTGCGCGCCGGACTCCGAGATGATGGTATCAAAATAGCGGAAGGAAGCTTCGTTGGATTTCCCTTCGGCTGAAAATCCATTCCCCGAAAACGCCGCGTCATCTTGTTTGGCGGCGAAACTGTTTTCCTGCGAAGACGCTTGATACATATTGAAATCAAACCCATTGGCAGGCGCAGGCTCATCAAAATCTTCGCCGACTCTTGATGCGCCTTCCTCTTTGAACCCAGGCGCGTTATTGAAGTCTATATCAAACCCGAAGGAATCATCAGGTTGGGCAAGGTCTTGGCTGCCAGTCCCAGCGGCTTTGCTGCTTTTTGCCTCTTCCAGCAAAGGATTCAGATTTTTGGCTTCTGCTTTGTAATCGCTCGCTCGCGCTTCTTCGCCACGCGCTTCGTGTATGCGCGCCAGTTCCAGGCATTCCTGTGCTGCCTGCTTCATTCTTCCGGCGCGCAGATAAATGTCTTTCAATTTCAAATGCAGTTGAGTGTTTTCAGGCGCCTGAAGCAGTATCTCTTTCAAAGATGAAACCGCATCATCCACTTTACCATGTCCTGCGAGGATTTCGGCTTCAGAGATTTGCCGGATAATGAAGGCTTCATCATAAGTCGCCGAGCGGTGATCGAGCATTCCCGTAGCGGCAACAACGCCCGGCGCGTCAACAAAGCTGACATCGCCAACGCCAAGGGTTTTCAGGCGCTCGAAATGCAGCCCTTCGTTCGGTTCAAGCCTGGCAAGCTCTTTCAAAGCGGCGATGGCTTCCTGGTCTTCGCCTTTCGTGGTCGCCGCGTCTACTAATGAATTGAGCGTTGCTATGAGGTTGTGGTCTTCGCGGATGCGCAGGAAAATCTGTGCCAGACGCTTTAAAGCGCCCAGATGATTGAGGTCCAGATCAAGTATGCGGCGCAGAAAATCAATCGCTTTATCTTCTTCGCGTTTGGCAATTAATATGTCCAGGCAGCCGTCAATCATTTCGGCAGCGCGGTCAAGATTTTCCATCTGCAAAAATTTTCGCCCGACTTCCAATAGATAGTGATAACGCCCGCGCTCGAGTTCAACTAAACTTAAAAAAGTTCTTTCGGCATCATCCATCCAACCTGCGGATAAATAGGTGCGCCCTAAAATAGTCAACAATTCCACATCGCCGGGACTGCGTTCAAAGGCTTCGCAAAGCAGATTAATGGCTCTTTCAGCCTGTCCCTGTTGCGTATAAATTGATGCCACAGAGGTGAGCGCTTGTCGGCTGTCGGGATTAATGGCTATAGCTTTGAGGTTCGCCGTCAACGCCTGATCAATTTCATTCTTGCGCAACAACTCGTTGCCGGCGGTGACAAACGCGTCGTGCGCTTGCTCGCGCATGCCTTCGCGGGAATAAATTTCGCCGAGTTTCATTCGCACAGAGGTGTTGGAAGGATCAAGGTCAGCGATTTTCTGATACGCGTCAAGAGCTTTGTGCGCTTGTCCGTTGCGCGCGAAAGCGTCTGCGACCTGCAAATATTGTTGCCGCGCTTCCACTAAAAGGCCTTGTTGCGAATAGAGATTCGCAAGCTTCATAACGGTTTCGACATTGGTCGGGTCAAGCTTCGATATTTTTTTGAGCATCGCGATGGCTTTCAAAGTGAAGCCGCCTTCGCGATAGGTATCTGCAATACGGGAAAAATTTCTTATGGCATCTTGGATTCTTCCAGCACGAACGTATAAATCGCCAAGCGTATTAATCGTTGTTAAATCATTCGGATCGGCTTCGACCACTTTGCGATATTCATCAATCGCGGCGGGCAGCTTGCCTTGTAGGACATATTTTTCTGCGGTGCGTAAAGTTTTGGATTTATTTAAAGACATACACCCTCCTGAGGCCAACGTCTCATTACTGTCTTCTGTTCATGTGAGGGCTACAACGGGGTGCTTTTTCGCGAAGCGACTTCAGATACAACTACTCGTTGATCTTCAAGTAAAGAGAGGCTTGAAAGCTTCTAACGCCTTGAAAAGTCATTCGATGAATGGGCGACGGACCAAGTTTAGTCAGGGCGTATTGATGGGCGCGCGTGCCGTAGCCTACGTGCCTGGCAAAACCATAACCGGGGAATTGTTGGTCGTACTCATTCATCAAGTTATCGCGCGCCACCTTCGCAATGATTGAGGCTGCGGCAATGGAAGCGGAAAGGCTATCGCCTTTGACGATTGATATCTGAGGGCAATGCAATTGGGGAATCTGTTGATTCCCGTCTATTAAAACATGGTCAGGAAAGGGGTGCAATAGTTTTACTGCTTGAAGACAGGCTTCAAGCGATGCCCTTAAAATGTTGATGCGGTCAATCTCGGTATTCTCGACTTGGGCGATAGCAAAAGCCCTGGCGCAAGCCTGTATTTCTACGGATAGTCTCTCGCGTTGCAACTTTGTGAGTTTTTTAGAATCGTTAATACCTTTAGGAATATTTGCATAATCAAGAATGACGGCAGCAGCTAAGACAGGTCCGGCGAGTGCGCCGCGCCCAACTTCATCAACTCCGGCGATGATTTGAAACCCGTTCTTTATTAACTTCTTCTCGAACTTTGTATCACAAGCCATATCTATCTATTTATCTGGTTAAGGTTTTTGCTTTGTAACGACTCAGCCGTTATTGCCCCGAAGGGGTTTAGGAGATTAGCCAGGGGTAACGCCACTGGAACCAGGTCGTACCAACTCCTCAAGCCCTGAAAGGGCGAAGGAGAGTTGACGCGGAAACTTTCTCCTGCGCTCTTCCAGAGCACGACGTTCAATCTCATTCGTCCTCCAGTGGCTGCACCACTGGCTAATCTCCTGCGCGCCTCCGGCGCCAAAACCCTATGACATTTTCAATATCAACCCGGCTGAGTCGTTACTTTGCTTTTGAGTCGCGTAAAATTGTCGTTGCTACTTTAGAACGAAGACAACGGGTTTGTGAAGCTTGCGGGAACATTGTTGTGTAAGCGAGTGTCTAACCTTTCAGCGCCGAAACGAATCTGAAACATCAATCACACATTAACCGATAAATGACCGTGTGTTCGTAGGAGGAAGACTATGCGACGTAAAGCGATTTTCTGTTTCGCGCTCCTTTCAATCTTCGTATTGATCATTTTTGCGGAAGCGAAAGCCTTAATACCTCCTTCTCATAAAAATAATGCCAGGCAGCAAGGAGGACTTGCAGCTAGAGATGCCAACCGCATTAGCCTCGGAGCCTGCGAGCATCAACTGACAGATGTCAAAATTATCAACAGCAATCTGTTTGCTCGCGTGATGATTACAGAGATTTTCAGGAACAATTACAAAGAAAAAATTTCCGCATCCTATTCTCTTCCCCTTCCTGAAAACGCTGCGGTTGAATCAATACGTGTGATTGGGGGCGAGCAAAGCATGGCAAGCGACTTTTATCTCAACAAAGAAACAGAAAAGTACTCTGAATACATTGATGATCCACAACATGTTGCCAGCAGGCTCAATGAAGATCGCCCGAACCAATTTACTCAATCCATTCACGACATCGCTCCAGGCGAAGAGGTTGAAGTTATCATAACCTATCGCGACAAAGTCTTTGAACACACACCAATAATTTACCCAACCACTTACAGTGCAGAAGGCGGCGAAGAAAGTTTTTGTACTGCTGGAGTGTTACGCAAGATGAACCCATATCCCCTTCTCATAAGCTGCGCCTTGTTTTTTATGTTCCTTTATTTGCTGAGCGTTATCATCGAGCGCTTCATCACCTATGCTTCTGCTAGAAATCAATCTCGTCATTTTGTTTCGAGAGTAGGCGAGTTGCTACGACTCAATCAGTGGCACGAGGCGATAAACCTTTCTCGGCATTACACGCAAAGCCCTGTAGCAAATATTTTGACCGAGATTTTCAAAACTATTGAAGCCAATCCGCATTCTGACAAAACATTGCCAGAACTTTGTGGCTCGGTGCGCAGTCGCGCCATTGCCAAAAGCGATGCGCAATTAAGAAAAGGTTTGCGCACCCTGAAGATGACCGGATGGCTGGCCTTGATGTTGGGATGTTTAGGAACCATCATCAACCTGCTGGATATATTTCAAGGCGCGATGTACGCCGAAGGATCAGGAATATCTGCCGTTGCCGGAGGCATCTCCGAATCATTCATGATAGCTCTATTCGGACTCATCATCGCTTTGCCTGCGATATGGGCGCAAAAATATTTCACATCAAAAGCCACAAAAATCGGGCTTGAGACGGATAAATCCTCATGGGAACTTCTTGATTGTTTGTTGAAAAAACGCCGCCAGGAGAACGTCATCAATCAAATGCAATCTACGATTTACTCGGATTGTTACAGTTAATCATCAAGAGTAATTTCAACGGGCAAGCCTTCGCCCCAGCCATACTTTTCAATCGAGAGATGCTGAGTCGCCTGCCACAATTCGGCATCTCTTTTTTCGTCAAGCACACGCGCTGTCGCCGAAAAAGTTTTATCGCCCAGACGCACGCGCAGACGCGCATCGTTTTGAATATTGCGAACCCAATTCGCTTTGTAAAAATGCTCGGCGAGAATGTAGAACTTGCCTTCGCGCTCAACAAACCATATCTCAATCTCGCGCGGCAGTCCTGACTTGCGCCCTGTCGTTGTCACATAAATAAATTGCAGTTTCGAGATGTCTTCCTGAGATTGCATGCCAACTCCTCGTATGAAACACTGTTGATTCAGAAACTCGAATGATTATCACCTAATTCATCGCTTCGATAAAAGCATAGCCATTGACCGAGGCGAAGCAAATGGAGACCAGATGAAGCTCGAAATTTTTTCCGATTATGTTTGACCGTTCTGCTGGCTCGGAGAGTCGGCTGTCAAAGAATTGAAAGAGCGCATCCCGGAAGTCAAAATCGTCTGGCGCGCCTATGAATTGAGACCGGAGCCTGTGCCTTTGCCGGAAGCGCAAGGCGAATACTTGAGGAGAGTCTGGGAGCAATCCGTTTTGCCACTGGCTCGACAATTAGGCGTGAAGATGATGATGCCGTCTATCAAACCGCGCTCGCGTCTGGCGCACGAAGCCGCAACGTGGGCGCGCCAGCAGAACCGTTTTGACGAAATGAATGAAGCTTTGTTCCGCGCCTATTTCGAACGCGACCAGGATATCGGTCAACCGCAGGTGCTGGTCTCGTTGGCTGATTCAATCGGTCTGGATGGGAGCGATTTGATGAATTCACTCAACCAACATTCACATCTCGAAGAAGTCCTGGTAGACGAACAGCAAGCGGCACAATACGGACTCAGCGGAGTTCCCGCATTTATCGCCGGTCAAACCATTTTGTTCGGTGTGCAATCGGCGGACGCTCTCGAAGAATTCGTTCGATTAGCAAGCCGTGTGTCTGATGACAACTCGCCAACAGGAGCATTGCCTCATTTACCAGTGAAATTAGGAAGAAGAGGATCAAGGCAAAAAATAGATGTCAGATATTCGATGTCAGATGTTAGCTGAAAATGTAAAAATCTTGTTGAGCGATTTTCAATGTCGCCGGAGACGTTTTTCTGACATCTAGTATCTGGCATCTGACATCTATTTTGCCTTACCTGGGTCTTTGGCGTGGGTCTAAGCGTTCGCGCAAACCGTCGCCTAAAAAGTTGAAGGCTAAAACCGCGAGCGCAATCATCAAGCCGGGAAAGATAAAGAGATGTGGCGCGGTGAACCAGAACTCTCGCGAGTCATCAATCATCTTGCCCCAGGAAGGAATTGGCTCTGGCACGCCTAAGCCTAAAAAGCTCATGCCTGCTTCGGACAAAATCGCGCCCGCCATCCCTAACGACGCTTGAACGATTAATGGCTGAATGGAATTGGGCAAGATGTGTTTGAGCAGAATTCTGAAATCACTTGCGCCGAGTGCGCGAGCGGCTGTGACGTAATCGTATTCGCGAACTTTCAGGACTTGAGCGCGAATCAATCGTGCATAGCCAACCCAACCGATGACCGTCAGCGCGAGGATTAAATTGCGGACGCTGGGACCGAGAAACGCTACCATCGCAATCGCCAGCAAGATGCCTGGAAAAGATAAGAAGACATTGAACAGGAAACTTGAGATGATGCGGTCAACCCAGCCGCCTTTATAGCCGGCGATTGATCCAATGATAATACCTATGATTGACGAAACGCTGACGACGATGAGGCCTACGAGCATAGAGACTCTGGCGCCATAAATGATGCGCGACATCAGGTCACGCCCCAATTGGTCGCGCCCCATCAAGTGCACGCGATCGGGCGGATCAAGGCGCGCGATCAAATCCTGACTCTGCACCTTCTCCCAGGACGCAAGCAGCGGTGACAACACCGCCATCAGCATAAAAATGATGACGATAGCCAATCCAAATTTAGCAACTTTATTCATAATATCGGTAGTCGGTGGTCAGTAGTCGGTAATCAGTTACTCATTCGTCTCGAGTTTGATAAAATCAGTCTGTTTCACTGGGCAAATCAAACTAATAACTGACTACCGACTTCTGACCACTGCTTATCAATCCACTTTAATGCGCGGGTCCAGGAAACGATAAATCATATCTGTCGCCGTGTTGACGAGAACATAGGTTGCAGCGATAACCAGTATGCAGCCTTGCGTGAGTTTGTAATCACGCTCGCTGATGCTGTCAATCAAGAGGCTGCCAACGCCCGGCCAGGAAAATACTCTTTCGGTGATGATCGCGCCAGCAAGCAAGACGCCGAATTGTAGACCGATGACAGTGACGACTGGAATCAAACCGTTTTTCAAAACATGTTTATAAATGACCGTTCGTTCGGGCAAGCCTTTCGCCCGCGCTGTGCGAACATAATCTTCGCCTAATTCTTCGAGGACGCTGGAGCGCACGATACGTGTGAGAATCGCCGACATCGCCGCGCCTAAGGTCAAAGCAGGCAAGAGAATATGTGCAATGCTGCCCGCCCCGGAGACCGGTGTAAGTCCAAGTTCGACTGAAAAGACCAGCATGAATAAAGGCCCGAGCGCAAAGCCCGGCAGCGAAATACCTAATAATGCTAATAGAGTTGAGGCGCTATCTATAGGGCTTCCTCGATGCGTAGCGGCGGTCACGCCCAAGGGAATGGCAATTGAAATGGCAATCAACATCGCTGCAAACGCCAGTTTGATGGTCGAAGGATAACGCGACGAGATGCGTTTTAAGACAGGCTCTTTGGTGACCGGATTCGTTCCCCAGTCGCCGCGAAAAAGCCCTTTCCAATAATCCGTGTACTGCGTAAAGAGTGGCTTATCCAAACCTAACTCTGTTTTCACGGCTTGATACTGTTCTTCGGTTGCGTTTTCCCCTACGAGTTGCCGAACCGGGTCGCCCGGAACGATGTGAATTAATAAAAAGACGAGCGTCACAACAGCGGCCATCACTGGCACAATGATGAAAAGTCTCTGGGCTAGAGCGAAAGCGATTCCTCGCATAGGCAGCGAATCATAGCAAAGCATTTTCTCAAACGCGAGACACGAAAATTATTTTCCCACTCTTGCATTTGAGCAACCGGATGCGTAAAATTCCGGTTTCTGTTGCGATGATGTTTTCAGTAAAAAGCCGGTGTAGCTCAGTTGGTAGAGCGCCTGATTTGTAATCAGGATGTCGGGAGTTCGACTCTCTCCACCGGCATCAATTAAATCAATAACTTAAGGCTACCAAATCGGTAGCCTTTCGTGTTTTTATGGACTTTGACAGGGATTGAATTATTTTGCGCTTGTCATACCTGCATTTAGAAGATTATCGAGCAGATCAATTGCTTCATCTTTCGCTGCTGGCATGACATGAGCGTAGATGTCACCAGTAATCCGAATACTGGAATGCCCTAACAACTCGCTTACAAGTTTTAATTCAACGCCTTGAGCAAGAAGAAGGGATGCAAAGAAGTGGCGAACATCATGCAGCCTGAAATACCACATTCCTGAATCCTTCATGAGCGCATCGAGTTTTCGCCGGACGTTGCGAAGCTCGATAAGGGTACCGATTGAAGTACAGAAAACAAGGTCGGCATCTTGCCAATATTCAGCCTTCAATCGTTCTTCTCATTGTCGCGTTCTGTGTTCGCGTAGAACAGTTAAAAGAGACTTCGGAATTTTCAATGCACGGGCAGACTTCTTTGTTTTGGGTGGTTGGATAACCAGTTTACCTTGAAGCCGCTGTAAGGTGCCTGTAACTCGCAGCACAGCACCCCCTAGGTCAATCTCTGACCATTTGAGTGCTAAAGCTTCACCACGCCGCAATCCGACAGCAAGACCGACGCGAAATAGAGCTTCGAGCCTGTCACCTTTGATGACGTTTAAGAATTTCTGCGCCTCTTCTGAATCCATCGGTTTTACTTCATAGCGTTCGACTTTCGGCGCATCAACAAGCAGTGCGACGTTACGCCCAACTAATCCGAAAGACTCCGCTTTTTTGAGAGCCATTCTCAAAACAGTAAGACAATAGCCTACCGATCGGTTTGAAAGTGTCTTTGACTCGCCATCTTTTGTCTTTGAGTGACAGTCTTTCGCCATCAGATTTTTAATCCTGCGCTGGACGTTTTGCGGACTTAAGTTTAGCGAGTTTGATATGTCCAATCTCAGGGATGATATGCAACAGAACCAGATGTTTATATGAGATATATAGGGATCCTGATTGTACCGTAGACTGTCTAGTCTGCGGTTGACTGGAACGAAGTCCCGCTGGCTTTTCAAGTCATTTACGGCGCAAGACTTGCGCAGACTAGACAGTTACCGCTAC
>JANMSG010000466.1:0-6906 GCA_031389065.1 Acidobacteriota bacterium
AAGGAGCGCGGCGCCAACGACATCCGCGTGGTTTGCATGATTGGTTTGAAATTCACAAAGGTGAGCGATAATCAAAGACCATACCTGGTCTGGCACATGACCTTCGACAAAGACTTGCGCCATCGGTCGAGTCAGGATGCCGACAAAGATTTCTTCAAGGGTGCCTTGAATGGGATTAATTCCGTCGGCGCTTAAATCCACCCAATCAGCCCAGGCATCAGCGAGTTTGATATTTGAATAATTTATGCCGTGCAGTTTTGCGCCCGTAAGATTGCAGCCGCTTAAATCGGCTCCCGTTAAATCAGCATTTCGCAAATCGCAACCTGCGAGCGAACAGGCTGAAAGTCGCGCCCCGGTTAAATTCGCGCTCACCAGACATGCGCCTTCGAGTCGCGACCCTGAAAGATCGCTATAGGAAAGGTCTGCGCCTTCAAACACCGCGTCCGTCATATTGCAGCCGGACAGTTGCGCCATCCTGACATAGGCCGAAGAAAGATTTGCGCCTGTCAAATCTGCTTCGGTTAAAAACACACCGACCAGATAAGCGCCCGACATGGTCGCTTTTTCAAGCGTAGTTCCGGTCAAATCTGCGCCGCTCAAATCGGCGCGGCTGAGGTCAACGCCTTTGAGCATAGCGCCAATCAGGCTGGCTTCCACGAGGTTTGCGCCGACGAGGTTTGAGTGATTCAAGGTTGCGCCACTGAGGAAGCTGTTGGTCAAACGCGCATCGCTTAAATTCGCATAAGAGAGGTCGGTCATTCTGAGATTAGCTTGCGTCAAATCCACACGCGCCAAATCCATGCCCGCCAGATCAGCACGCACAAGGCTCGCCCCGCGAAGACTCTCTCCCCTCGCCAGACGATGTAAAATTTCACCTTTAGATAAAGGCTGAGTCATGGATTAGATAAAACCAATAGTGGCAATAGCCGCTTTGAAAGTACGAGATTGAAGATTAGGGGGGACAAGGTCGTGCCGTAATCAAATGACCGCAAGAAAGGCATTAGTTCCAGACTAACCGTTTCCTGCATTTTCATTCCTTACAAGTTGAAACCTGTTATCTTCTACTGAACACTCAGAATCAAAAAGTATGGGGACATTTACAACCCGCGTCTATGTTATCGCTTAGCGGTTGGGGAGTAAATACAAAAATCAGCCAGTCTTTGAGGAATGAAGTTAAAAATTGGTTAATTTCCAACTTTAAGTGAAGACGATTGCGTCCAAAACAATTTATTGCGAGAAGAAGCGTTGACTTTCAGCAAGTGCAGTCCTAGACTCAAGACATCTACCAATAGTCTATTAGAATAACCAGCTTGACCATCGAAGAGGTAACATGGATGGATTTGACACCGTAGAGAAAAATTAGAACAAGGCTGGCGGAATCAAAGAAGAATAGGATGCGCGGCGACTGATGAGAGACTCTTTGAAAAATAGACCTTCTGCATATGCGAAACGGGTGGGCGCAACAGGCTTGCCAAGGGAGTAGAAAAGGTTTATCCCTTTCTGCTTCGGCTTGCAGAATTTGATTTGCACAAAAGAGCATACCTTGTCGGCCAGGAAGAAAACCCCGGTCGCTATTGAAGTGAAGCGAAAAGACTTCGCAGAGTTTGGCAAAACCGTCTTCGATGAGTTTGATTTGCTCCTTGGCTTCACCCGAACAGGGAAGACAGGAAAGTGAGGGTCAACTATGAAAAATGCCACAGCCGCTTCTGTAATGCTCGCGCTTATCTTGACCGTTGCCATCGCGCCACAAGCCTACACAGCAACCAATCAAAAAGATATTGGTCGGGCTATCGAGCGACCATCCCAGACGGCAACCGCCCAAGTCAGTAACCGTCCGCATGTAAATAAGAAAAGGGAGGCTTCGTCGGAAAAGCTTTTTCGACAAGCCAAGAAAGAATTTCGCGCCGGCCGCTATGATGAGGCCGCAAAACTTTATCGGCAATTGACCGAACTCGACAACGCTGACCTTCAGGCTCACCTGAATGCCGCCTATGCCTATTTCAAACATCACAACTTTCAAGCCGGTTTTGACCACGCCAACGCAGCGCTCAAATTAAATCCGAACAGCGCCCGCGCACACGCCATTGCAGGCGCTACCTTGTTGCGCTCAGGCTATGTGCAGGAAGCGGTTTATGCAGTGAGCCAAGCATTTAAACTCGACATCAAAGAGCCACTTACTTTCGGGGTAGCTTCAGAGATTGATTACTACGAAGGCCGCGCCAAAGAGGCTATCGCGAAAGCCTTTCGCGCTCACGCCTTAGACCCGAACGAAGCCGATTTCCTGATGACCATCGCTCGCGCTTCGTCGCGTTTAGAATTGTTTGAACAAGCGGCGGCAGCTTATGAAAGATTTCTCATCGTTGCACCCATCACCGATAAAGAGCGCAGAGATCGCATCACCGGACTGATTCAATTTTATCGTCAGTTGTCAGGAATTGAAGTTCATGAAATCAGCGGACCTACGTTGACGCAACTCTCTTTTCAATTAGGCGATGACCGGCGCCCATATATACGGACGAAAATCAACGGGCGTGATGCAACTTTCGTCATAGACACAGGCTCGGGCTTTACAGTGATCTCGAAAGAGGCAGCCAAGAAATTCAAAGTCACCGAGATCGCGCGCGGCGGTCATTCGCAAGGCGTAGGTGGCACAGGCAAATTCTCCATCATTTATGGCTTGCTTAAATCCCTAGAACTCGGCGATATAAAATTAAAATCAATCCCCTGTTTTATACGCCCTTTTCATACAGATAAAGCCGCAAACAAAGATTTTCAGGCTGACGGATTCATAGGGCTTTCCGTGTTGTCGCATTTCCTGACAGAGCTTGATTACAAAGACAATGTGATTCGCCTGGATCAAACCGTCAGGCGCACAATGCCTGTGGTCGCTCAATCGGGAACCACCGTCGTGCCTTTCCGCACCACGCAAAACGGACTCATCAGCGTCGAAACAGAGATTGACGGCAAGAACAGAATCAACGCGATTGTTGATTCAGGCGCAAGCTCTACAGTAATCTCAACGGCAGCCGTTGAACGCTTGAGTATGCGCGAACAGATTATCAAAGGTCAGACAACGAGAGTAATCGGCGCGGGCGGAATATCGGATAATGTCGAATTGCTTCACATACGCAATTGTCGGGTCGCCGATTTGCGTCAGGATAATTTGCGCGCCCTGGTTCTGGACTTCGACGCCATAAACGAAACCGCCGGTTTTGAACAAAGCGGCATACTTGGCGGTGATTTCCTGCGTCACTTCAGCGTCACCATAGATTTCACCCGCGCAGAGATTGTGCTGCGCCCGTACACCAATTCGATTAAGAAGGTTGCGCCTCTAGAAAAAACGCAAAATTCGGAATAGCCGCATCGCTACGTTGGTCTGCCAAATCCTTTCACGGACGCAACGGGTATCGAAGGAAATAGTTTTTCATGTTCAAGCTCCGTTACGAGCGATGTAACCAACAGGTTGCTTGTAACGGAGCTTGATTTTATGGCGCGATAGGTTTCTGATAAACCTCCGGTTTTTCGAAATCGAACTTTTATAAGCGCCTCGAAATTCTAACGATGCGCTTGTGCTTGTGTTAAAATCCGAGTGCGGCATTTATGAAAAAGAGTCTGTATCTTGAAACCTCTGTGATTGGCGCTTATCTCGATAACGGTGAGCCGTTTCGTCGTGACTTGACGATTCGTTGGTGGGAGCATGAGCTTGGCGAATACGATGCGCATATTTCGCCTCTGGTGGTGCGCGAGCTTGAGCGCATGGAAGAACCGCGTCGGACTTCCTATTTGAATTTGATCCGCGAGATGCCGCAGTTTGAAATCACTGATGAAGCGACAATACTTGCAGAAGGCTATGTGGCGCGCGGCATCTTTCATCGCAAATATCTTTCCAACGCTTTGCACGTGGCGCTGGCGTCGGTCAACAAAGTGGATTTCTTCGTGACCTGGGACTTTGGGCATCTGGCGAATGTCCATCGTCAAGCGCGCCTCCAATTGTTCAATACGATTGCCGGCTTCTTCGTACCGCTGATCATAACGCCGGAATTTTTGATTCATGCAGAAATTTAACCAGTAGTCAGTGGTCGGTAGCCGGTAGCCAGTAGAAAAGAGGCATAACCGACTACCGACCACTGACTACCGACCACTGACTTATGTACCGCAAACCTAGATTTTTAGAAGAACTTCACGCCATCCGCGAAGAGATGTCGCGCGAATGCGATTATGATGTAGATTTATTCGCGGAGATGGTGCGCACTGGCACTCGCCCGCAATTCGGTCCGGCAAGAAATATTCGCGGTGTGCGCGTTTACGCTCCTGCTCAAGATGCTCAAGATGAACCAATCAATTAAGGTGAAAACGATGATGAAATTTTCCAGCAAACTGTTGCTCTCGATTGTGCTGACCTTATCGCTCGCGCAATTTCCAGCCTACGGCACGACCCATCTAGATATTACCAATCAAACGCAAAGCGCGCGCGACCAGGCACCGCCCGTCACGCAAGCGCGCCCACCGGTAAAATCATCTTTCCCCGATGTCCCTGAAATTGCCGAACGAGTCAATGATGTGGTCGTCAATGTGCGCTCGGTTTCCGCTTTAGGGGAAAGTTTAGGCAGCGGATTTATTATTGATGCGAAGGGTTTAATCGTCACCAATTTCCACTTGATTGCCGGAGGCGAACGCGGACGCGGCGCGGCTCAGAAGACCGCTGAGGCGCAGCCCAAGTTAGCAGACCGCGTGTGGGTGACCTTAAATGATGGTCGCCAATTTCAAGCCTCTGTCAAAGGCTACGATGAAGCTACGGACATTGCGTTGTTGCAAATCGTTCCGACGGGTGCGCCGTTGCCGGTTGCTGAACTCGGGGACAGCGACGCGATTCGCGTCGGCGAATGGGTCATCGCCGTAGGCAATCCTTTAGGGCTTGACCACACCGTGACCTTAGGAATTTTGAGCGCCAAGGGGCGAACCGATTTCGGCGGTCAATTTGATGATTATCTGCAAACCGATGCGGCAATTAATCCAGGCAATTCGGGCGGGCCATTGGTCAACGGGCAAGGCAAAGTCATAGGCATCAACACGCTTGTGCTGGAACGCACACAGGGCTTGAGCTTTTCCATTCCGATTAACACGGTGAAATCCATCTTGCCACAGCTTGTCGAACGCGGGCAGGTGCGGAGAGGTTTTTTGGGCATCGAAACACGCGATTTAACGGCTGACTTGCGAGGCACGCTCAAATTGCCTTCGGAGGCTCGCGGCGTTGTAGTGGTTCGCACAGAGCGCGGCACCCCCGCTGCCAAAGCCGGAGTCAGACAAAGCGATGTCATCACTTCTGTTGACGGCAAACCGGTAACCAATTTTGTGCAATTCAACAGACTGGTGGCAAGCAAGGCACCCGGCGAAAAAGTCTCGATTAAAATTTTGCGCGATAGCAAAGACTACACCTTGACAATAGAAGTGGGAGAAGAGATTAAGAAGTAGTCAGTGGTCCGTAGTCGGTAGTCAGTAGGTAATTCTGTTGAAATAGAATCAATAACGATTGCTACTCCTCACCGACCACCGATCACCGGCCACCGACCACCGATTATGAAGCAACTTCCTGTACAGACCTTTGATGTTGAATCGTCCAACGATGATTCGATGGATGATTTGTTTGAGTCTATCGGTTTTGAAATCTTTCAAGCGGACGACTACTACAGTTTGCTTGAAAATACGGATCGCGTAGGTGCGCAAAGCACGATCCATCGCGGCAAGGCGACGTTGCAAGGCTATTGCTGGAAGGTCGGCGAAGGATTAGAGGTGTGGTCCTGGCTTTGTTCTGACGAGGGCAAAGTTTTTTACGAAGACTGTCGCCCGGCGTTTCGCAGTCGTTATGCTCACCTCTTGGAACCTTGGGAGTTGATTGAATATGAAGAGAGTGGCGACGCCATTTTGCGCGGCTTCGTTCAAGACAGCAGCGAAGTCATCTTTCAACTGCAAAACTTGACGGAGTTAAAGCCGCACACCTTTCATTATTCTCACCTCCACGTAGCCGTTGCAGGTCTCGCTTATTCGGCTTATGTTCGTTCCGGGTCTTATTTGAAACGCGCGCCGAGCATGTTTGAATTGGCAAAACAACCCGATTTTATCGAAGACGATTACGAAAGCGATTATTTGGTTCGCGGACGAGTATTGGCTTGGCGATACCTGACAAACCCGATAACTGCCTGCGAGTTGGCTTGGGTTTATGTTGATGCGGGAAAGATTCGTCTTGAAGTGATTGTCAATTGCAACGATTTGCAAGGTCGCTTGAAGATCGGGGCGGCGCTATCGGCAAGAGTCTGGCTGCAAGGTCACGTTTTAGTCGAAGGAGATTTAGCCGCACGCTACGAAGGCGTAGATCAAACCTACGAAACCGGCGATTTCTGGCATGCTCTGCGACGCGACAATTGAGTTATGCTTGTTGACATCGTAACTTTTTCTATTTCGCGCCTAATTCTTTCAAGGCTGCTTGCGCTGACTCTTTTAACTTCGCGTCGTTACTCATCTCTAAAAACTTCTTTAAATCGGCGATGGCGTTATCTTTTTCGCCTTGCGCTTTGAACATCTCGGCTCGCCAATAATAGGCTTCCGCATAATTGGCATTCAATCGCAGAGCTTTTTGAAAAGCCGAGAGGGCTACGGCAAACTCTTTGGTCTGGGTCGAAGAGATGCCCAAGCCTGTCCAAGCTTGTGCAGATTCCTGGTCGCGGTCTAAGACTTCATAAAAATCTTTGATAGCCTGCTCGTGTTCGCCTTTTGCCGCATAAGCCTTGGCGCGTTTTTCATAGACTGTCGCTTCGGGCTTTGCCGTTATTGCCGCCGTGTAATCTTTAACTGCTTTATCATAATCTTTCGCCTCGTAAGATTGATCGCCTTGGTTGACGCGGGTTTCCG
>JANMSG010000493.1:0-11146 GCA_031389065.1 Acidobacteriota bacterium
AGACGAAAGGGTAACATCGGGGTACCTCCTATGGTTTTTGGAATATAGTAAAACTATGGAGATACCCCGATTGAATCCTTAATTTCAAGTGATTCTCAGAAAATCTTTTTCATGAGGTCTATAGCTGGCGATCTGGATACCACTGCGGTTGAGTTCCAGTAGTTCAATCTGCTCTTCGGATTTGCTGGCGCACAAAATCAAGCCGATGGGTGATTCCTCTCCCTGTTGCTTTTCGTATTGATCAAGCCAGCGCAAATAAAGCTCAATCTGCCCTTTGTCTGCGGCGCGGAATTTGTCCATCTTCAGTTCGACGACAACCAAACGTCGCAGCTTGCGATGATAAAACAAGAGGTCTATGTAAAAATCTTCAGCGTCAATGGTGATGCGTTTTTGCCGCGCTACAAAGGCGAAGCCTTCGCCGAGTTCGAGGATGAATCTCTCCAGTTCACGCAGGATGGCGGACTCTAAATCCTTTTCGTTGTATGCGTCTTTCAAGCCAAGAAAATCGAGAAAGTAAGGATCGCGAAATACCAGGTCAGGCGTCAGAATGTCTTCTTCGCGCAGAGCCTTTAATTCTTGCTCAATCAATTTTTCAGGCTTTTTTGAAAGCGCCGTACGCTCGAAAAGCATCCCACCGATTTTCTTCTCAAGAGTGCGAGTGCTCCATCTTTCAATGCGACACATCTCAGCATAGAAATCACGTTTCAGCGGATCATCAAGGTAAACGATTCGCCGAAAATGCGTCCAACTCAATTGTCTACTCAGTGCGTAGACAATTTCAGCATCAGGAAAAACCTCTGCAAATTGCATCATGTGTCGCAGATTTTTATCTGTGAACCCTGAGCCAAATTCAGTCACCAATTGTCGCGACACTGTAACGACAATCTCTTCGCCGTAATTCGCTCGTTTGCCTTTTAAGATGTCCTGGCGGATGCGTTGCCCTACACTCCAATACAACATCACGAGCGTTGAATTGACGGTTCGCGCGACTTCCTGTTTCGCGCTCGCAATCAATTCGCGCAAATCCTGCAAGAGAGCCTGTGCTGATGAAACTGGTTTCAGGTCGGTCTTTTTCTTACTCATCCCTCATCTCTCCTCATAAACAGCTAATGAGTCAACCGCAGGAAGTTGTTCAACGAAAGCCGAAATCCATATCACACTGATGCTTACTGGCGAATTGATGGATGACACACGACGACCAACTTCACCACAATTTTTCTTCGCCTTCCAGCCAGTCTTTCGTCATATCACACCACAGAGCCAAGCCTTGCCATTCGCCAAAGCGTGAATAATAACGTGCTATTTTTTTATCTTCTGCGACACGCCCTTTGTTGTGGAGTTTGGCAAACTTGCCGCGCACCCACGAATCAAGCGCCAGGCCATCGTAACGCCCGACCAATCGTAACAGGTTTTCGGCAGCGTACGTGCCTACGCCTTTCACTTGCTGCATCTCGCGCTTGAGTTTATCCGTAGGCAGTTCGCTTGTAAGCCACGATTCAACATCAATCTCGCCTGATACGACGCGCTCGGCGAGTTCTTTAAAGTAAGCAGAACGATACCCGGCGCGAATCTTTTCTCGATAAAATTGTTCATCAACAGAAGCCATCGCTTCGGGGGTTGGAAAGGTGCGCCCGCCGCCTTGCGCTTCTACGCCCAATTGGTTAACCAGAGCGTTGACCATCTTATCCGTCGCCGCCCACGAGCAATTCGTCGTGCAGATCGTTTTGACTAAATCTTCAAAGACACTCGGCGAACGTAACAGCCGCCCCGCGCCTGACCGCACGATCCATTCAAAGTCTTTGTCTGCGGCAACCGATGTGTAAAACAAAGTCATGTCATCGTCGAACCTAAGAGCGTGTCTGACATCGCGTATGACTTTTTCCGCTGCACGCTTGCCGAGTTTACGCGGCACGTTGAGGTTGAGTGTGCCCTCTGCTGCGGTGATGGTCACGTTGACAGGCTTGCCGCTGTCGAAAGTAATGACTCGCGTCAGCGTCCAGGTCTCTTTGTCGAAAGCAAAGGGCGGCAAATCGTACCAACCGTGGCTGAGTGCCGTGCGTTTGAAATTGAATTGCGGCGGAGTTGGAATTGAAATGTCCATAATAAATTCAGGTGTCAGGTTTTAGGTTTTAGGTTTTAGGTGTGAGATCGAATGTGCAGAGCATTTGCCTTGTACTTGATATAGGAACCGGACTGGGGTTCAAGCAAAACCCCTAACACCTAAAACCTGACACCTGACACCTATTTTCGATACGAAGCGCGAATCACGGTTTTGATGTTGCCGCGCACGTTGAAATCGCCTTCGATGTCCACTGCGATGGGGTCGCAAGCTTGAACGAAATCGTCAATGATTTTGTTGACCACATGTTCGTGGAAAATTTTCACGTTGCGAAATGAATTGATATAGAGCTTCAATGATTTCAATTCAATGCAACGCTCGTTCGGCACATATTCGATTCTGATCGTGGCAAAATCAGGGAAATCCGAAAACGGACAGATCGCCGTGAATTCGGCTGTTGTAAACGATACGCGAGTCTCTTTGCCTTTGTATTTGTAGGCAAAAGTTTCAAGCGGAAAGAGATTCATCTGTTCGGGCGTCGTCTCTTCAATCACGAGCCCCAGGTTTTCTAAAACTTCTATCGCCATAAAATTCTCCTTTTTCCCCTCTGATTGCTCAGAGCGGTTTTAGACTGACTTTGAAAGTCAGGTTTCAGGGGTATGCTTGCGCATGTTTTGCTCACCGATGGGGCGAGCAAAACAACAGTGTAGCAGCAGAGAATCAGCCGCATCAACTTTGCTGTTTTGATGAGTAAAGAAAAGCAAACGACTATTCGCTACTGGTTGCGGCAGGGAGCAAGGGGCGGACTTCACCGCTGATTTTACGAATTGTGAAGTATAAAATGGAAGAGACTGCCAGTGTGCCTGTTAAGAACAACCAGTAAGGAATGGGCCCTTGAATACTGAAGCTTTGTACGACACCTCCGATTGCCATGCCAAAGACACTGACGAAAGCGATAATCATTGAGCGCGCCGATTGTTGGCCTTTTTGATACTGGCGCGAAAGCGGCAGGAACTCGCGCCCGATAAACGAAAACATCATCAATGCCGGAGTCAGAATCAGCCAGGGCGCAATCAGTAAAAAGGCATGGAATAGATTTCGCCAAAGAAAAGTGTAGAGAATCAGCAGAATCAAAGCGCCCGGCAGAGCTATATAAACTTGCGTTGCTTTTCGCAACCCTCTGTGAATGTCGCTGAGGTTAGCGACAGGCGCGGCGCGGAAAATATAAGACGCTTGATAATGTTCAGAGAACAAAATCGCTTCGACGGCCACCGATGCGACAAACGGAATCATCGCCGCGCTCGTGATGGTATTGAAGGCAAAATCTTGATCAAGGAATGGGTCGGCTAAACCTCCTGTGAAAAGACCGATCAACGGAAACATAATCAAATAAGAGAACGACGGGTAAATACGAACTTTGATTTCGCGGTCGCGCTTCAAGTATGTGGCAACTAAATCAAACACGGCGCGCTCTACAGGGTTTCGCAAAAAAAATGCTTTCAGGGTTTCCGAAAACGACAAACGATTTGCGATGTTCTGCGGATCGCTTTTCGATGCGACAACCGCACTCTCTTTCTTACTTTTGCCTACACGCGTATTCGAGTCGTAGGCGAGTTGCGCAGCAAATGTTGAATATCCTGTGGCGACTTTCCGCAAGGCTACAAAGCTTAAAATGATCAATGAAATCAATGCCGACGTAGCAAACACGAGCGAAAGCCAATCCACTTTTCCCATCATCAAGAGCGTTACACCCGAAAACCAGGCAGGAGGATAGAGCAAAAAATATTTGCGTTTCGCCAGGTTGGCTTCGAGTTGATATTTTTCAATCAGGCGAGGCATTAACTGATAGCCGAGAATTAAAACCATGGTAAACCCGGTTTGTGCGTAGGCGATAAAATTGTTGAAACGCTCTTTGTCAATGTAGCGCATGAGCAGTCCGTAGCTTGTCAATACAAGCATGGTCGCAAACAGCGCTGATAAAATTGCTGACAACGGGTGAGCGATCAGGAAAAGCGCGTTTGACCCCTGGACGAAGACCCCGGCGATGGTCGGCAAGATATTAACGGCGATGGCAAGCAACAAGGTGAAGAGAAAAATGTTGATTACTTTGGCGGCAAAGATTGTGCGCGAATTGACAGGCAGATGACCGATGATATCCGGCTCTGCTTCATTGAAGATAACGTTACCTGATTCAGCGACGACAGCCAGCGCGACGATAAATAGAGAAGCGCTTGAAGCGACCAACGAATAGAGGAAAAGGTCTATCTTCGTGAGGGCAAAGATGGCTGTGATTGAGCCCACAAAAACATACATCCCGAGCATAGAGAGTAATGCCAGATTGGATGTCGCATACTCTTTCGCGCTGGTTTGCATAAACGATTTACCGCTGCGAAAGTCTTGTTTTAGATAGACCACGAGCAGGGCTTTCAGGTGTTGTGAGTTGATTCCTAGTCTTTTCAAAAAAGTCACGGCAAAAGAGAAGTGGCTGTCAAAACGAAAAGGTTTTCGAGAATTCTTCAGCGCGTTCTTCAAGGTCTGTGTGCGCTGTGAGTTTGTTAAATATGCGTTCAAGCGACCCTTCGCCGCTTGACGCTTGCAACTCGGCGAGCGTTCCATCAGCAACGACGCGCCCATGATCAATGATGACGATGCGGTCGCAAGTGCGCTCTACAACATCGAGCATATGCGAGCAATAGAAAATCGTTTTGCCTTCGGCAGCTAAGTTTTTAATCAAGGTTTTGAACATCAATTGCGTACTGGCGTCCAAACCGTTGAGCGGTTCGTCGAAAAAAATCACCCGGGGATTATGAATAAGCGCCGCAGAGATGACGACCTTCTGCCTCATGCCTTTGGAATAAGCCGAAAGCAATTTGCGATTGAGCGTCTCCTGACCGAGTTCAAAAAAGTCTCCGAATTTCGTTATGCGATTGCGAATCAACGCGTCGTCCAAACCATAAAGTCTGCCGACCATTTGCAGGTATTCGCTACCCGTCAGTGTTTCATAGACGGCTCCCGAATCCGGCACGTAACCGATCATGCGTTTCACTTCGAGGTTGTCGCGTTGAATATCCAAACCGTAAATTTCGGCGCGACCCTGTGTCGGAGTGAGCGTGCCGGTCAACATTTTAACGGTTGTAGATTTGCCTGCCCCGTTGGGTCCCAGATAGCCCACAAGCTGCCCCGAAGGGATTGTCAAATTGACGTGATCAACAGCAACGAGTCGGTTGTCCGGGTTACCCACGTCGCCATAGATTTTTGTAAGGCTATCAAGAATAATCATTTTGAAAAACCCCAGTAGAATTGGGCGATTGAGGCGTTCAGTACGGACGATGATACCTATCGTTATCCTCATCAACACGGCTGATCAGGCTCTGCTTTGTGCGGAAGATGAAGACCAGAATCACCCCTGCGATGAAGCCGCCGATGTGCGCCATGTACGCTACACCACCGCCGCGCGTCTGCGCCGTGTTTGATGTAATCGAGGCGATCTGACTGAAAAATTGCAGGACAATCCAAAGCCCGATCATTACCCAGGCAGGCACGTTGACCGTTGTCCAGATGATGCCAAGCGGTAGCAAGGAGTGAACGCGATTTTTCGGAAACATCACGAGGTAAGCGCCCAACACTCCGGCAATCGCACCCGATGCGCCGAGCGTGGGAATGAACGATTGCGGGTCAAGGAAGATTTGAGAGAAAGAGGCAATGAGTCCACAAAGCACATAAAAAATGATGAATTTAATATGCCCGAAATTGTCTTCAATATTGTCGCCAAATACCCACAGAAAGAGCATATTGCCGATAATGTGCATAAACCCGCCGTGCATAAACATGGAAGAGAAGAGTGTCAACCAGATGGGCGAAGGACCGGGCATTTGCGGTATATCGCCTCTTTGACCAACCAAATCTGTGTTATGAATAATCTCGTAAGGAACCGCCGCATAGCCCAGCGTGAAGGTGTCGCCTTGCATAAATTGTATGATAAACACCACGATGTTTATGGCGATAAATGTATAAACGACGTAAGGCGTTCTATTCCTGCCTGTGTTGTCATCCGAAAGTGGCAATAGCATATTTGCTCCGGTAATCAGTAGTCAGTAATCGGTAGTCGGTTTGTTAATAACCTATGTCGTAACCGACCACTGACTACCGACTACTGACTACTGTTTTATCTTCCGCTCCATCTCAATTTGCTGCGAAGAATGTGAAAATAATCTTTGTCTTTCGATACGATTACATTGAAAGTGTTGTCGCTCTTTTTAATTTCAATGATGTCGCCGGCGAGCAACTGAACGGTTATTTGTCCATCCGACGCCAGAACGACTTCCTGTTCCCGCGTCTTCAATTCCAGTTTGATTCTTTTTTTGTCGGGCAATATCAAAGGGCGATTGGTCAAGGTGTGCGGACAAATCGGAGCAATCGCAATGGCGCCAACGCTCGGATAAATAATCGGTCCACCCGCCGAAAGGTTGTAAGCCGTTGAGCCTGTAGGCGTGGCGATGATCAAACCGTCGGCGCGATAGGTGGTCACGTAATGGCTGCCAACGGTGCAATCGATTTCAATCATGCGCGCCAACGTAGCTTTGTTGACCACGACATCGTTGAGCGCGCAGCCTTTGCCCACCACTTCCTGATTACGAATCACACACCAATCAATCAGCGTTCGACGGGCGATTCTGTAATGCCCCAAGATAACTTCATAAAGTGATGGGAGGGCTTCTTCGACGGGAAATTCTGCCAGGTATCCGAGGGTTCCGAGATTGATGCCGAAAACTGGTGTGCCGCGTCCTTCCAGGAGTCTTGCGACTGCGAGCATGGTTCCGTCGCCTCCCAGCGTGACGATTAAATCTGCCACTTCGGCAATCGTCCGATCCGCCGCCGAACGCACTCCATCAGGCTTTTTATCGAGGCGTTCATTGATGAGTAGCTCGACGTTTTTATCCGCAGCCCAGTCAACGATGCCCGCAACCAGCGCCGCCGCGCGAGGCTCTTCAGGTTTTGTGAAGATACCGATTTTCATATCAAGATTCCGTTATCAGTTGTCTCGAATCTTTCGTGTGTGGTCAGTTGATAATGTATCAACCCCCTTGATGAAAAACAAAATGAAGATTGTTGGCAAGAGGGTAAATCTTTACTGAAACATACGAAACGCCGCATACCAGTCGAATGAACCAAGCACCAAAGCAAAAGTTTTTGGGTAGCGCAATAAAGGTAAACTCGCGGCTGCGATGGGCTTTCCCTTTTGCCTATTGCCTTACTGTTTATCCAGCCACAGGTATCCACAGGAGGGCGCGGCGTATGACTTGAAGGTTGTCTGGCTGAAGACCGATTTCAAAATTATCGTATTCGTTGGCGAGCAACAGGTATTCATCATAAAGGGCACGCAGAGCGTTGCTGGCTTCTTGTTCAACGCGCTCCAAATCTTCGCGCAACTGGTCGTCGAGCGAACCGAAGCTTTCGGTTTCGCGCCTGGGTTTTGTGGTGCCGAAGACAGATCCCGCAAGGGTGGAAAACATTTCGGTCAAACGATTCTCACTCTCAAAGAAGCGCATATTGCGGGTGATGAGCGCGTCACTCAATTCTTCGGCGCGTACCCGTCTATCGGAACGTGATTCGCGTATCTGCTCGATTTGTAATTCAAACTTTCTGCGAAGCTGTATCAGCTCAGGCTCGATTCGGCGCAATGCGGCTTCGGCAACTTGTGAAAGAAAATCCTGCAATTCGTCTTCCGGTGCAGAGAACAATCCAAACACCGGATTGAAATAGATGCGTAGCCTTTCTTTCCGAATCAACCCATTGATCAATTGCGCTTCGTGCTGCTCTAAATCATCTGCGGTGGTCAGGTAATTCCCGCGTACATATTCAATGTTTGAATCATCCTGCAATTGCAATTTTAATTCTGTGTGCAGCGCTGTGGCTGGCAAGTCCCAATCAATCGCCAGATCTGATTCGGCAATCCAAGCCGTGTAATTGCGTTCTTCCGAGTGATTGAGACCGGCGCGAAGACTGCGAAAATTTATTGTGCATTCGACGAGGATTGCCGGTTTGTAGCGCCAGTTGCCAGCTTCATTATCTGAGCCAGCAGGGCGCAACCAATATTCGGTGATGCCATTGATGTTTATAGGCTTCATACAAATTTAGACCAAAGTCCGTAGTCTTACTTTCAATTTATTGCTAGATAATTAAGAATCGGGAATTCTTCTAATTCAGGACTACTGGCTACGGATTAATTGGTTCCTGCTTCTATGGATTGAGGTGTGTCCGGGCGATAATAAAGAATGCGCCCGCAACTTTCACAAGTGATTAATAGATCGCCTTTGCGAACATCGCTGAAGATTTTCGGTCGCACCTTGACGCGACAAGCCGAACAGATGCCATCGCGCACCGCTGATAAGGCTTGCCCGCGACGGGTGCGCGCCATGCGGTCATAGGTCCAAAGCATCTCTGCGGAAATTGTCGAAACCAGAACTTGACGTCGCTCTTTCATAGCCGCGAGAGTAGCCTTTGTTTTTTCCATCTCTTGATCGAGCGTTGCCAGCGCCTGATCCACTTCGCCGCGTTTGCGCTCTACGTCTGGTTCATTGGATTTGATCTCAGCCTCTAGTTTTTCAAGCTCTTCCATGCGCTTGAGTATCTCTGTCTCGTAGGCGCTAATCTGCTTTTTCGTCGCATCAATCTCGCGCAAGGCAGTGGTGTACTCTTTTTCATTACGCACACGCATCAAGTCTTGCTTGTATTTGTCGTGGTTTTCTTGCGCAGAGGCGAGGTCGGATTCGATTTGACTGCGGTCTAATAAGGTTTGTTCGTGCTTACTCTTTAGTGCCAGGAACTCAGCCGCGTGAGTATCAAACTCTTTCTCTATACTGTCACGTTCTACAGGTATTTTTGATAACCTGTCAGTGATCCTTTGAATATCAAGGTCAAGTTCCTGGAGCTCAATGAGCTGGCTCAATTCTGCGCTCACAGGCATCCTCCATTCTTTTTCACGCGCAAGCATACTATATCAAGGGGCGATTCTCAAGGTAGACATGGAACGATATGAAAAATGGGAGAAGATTGTTGAATAAAATGTTGTGCGGTAGAATTCATTTGCGTTTTAGCAAAGAATTCGGGAATCATACGAGAGAAAACCGGATTATGATAACTAGCGAATATTTTTGGAGGCTCAGATGAAATCATTCTTATTGATAATCGTTTTCGCTCTTCTGGCGATTCCCGTCTTTTCTCTTCCACCCGTAGCCGAAGCGCAAGCCGCTGCAAACGGCGACGCTTTGAAACCGCTGCCGAACATGCAACTGAAAGATTTTGCCGGCAAGTCCGTAAATCAGGAAGAGCTTGGCGGCAAGCTTTACGTGGTAGATTTTTGGGCTACCTGGTGCGGTCCCTGCATCGTCGAGATCCCCTCGTTTAACCGCCTTCAAGAAAAATATGCGAACCAGGGTTTGAAGGTCATAGGGGTGACGCTGGCCTCGGGCGAAGCCAAAGAGGTACAGCCATTCATCACCCGCCACAAGATGAAATACACGGTCGTCATGGGCGATGACGATCAGCTTGGTGACCTGAATATTATGGGCTTTCCCACGACCTTTATCGTCACAAAAGATTGGAAGATATACAAAAAATATATCGGGGCAGGATCGAAAAAAGCCGAAGAGATAGAGGCAGATATTCAAAAACTTTTAGGGAGTCAAGAATCAGTAGGCAGTAAGCAATAGGCAGTAGGCAGTAAGGCGTGTTGTTACGGCTTAAATTTTTCAGGGTGTGCAATCATACTTCCTAGCATTCTGCCTACTTCTTCATATCCTCTTGTCAATTCTGCTTGACGTTCTTTGGACAGATAACCGCAATCACGGGCGAAATCCAACCAGACCTGGGTTTCAGCCGCTTCTCCATCAGCATCGGCCAATTTACTGACAAACATCTTTTCGTACTGCCGCTTTCGATAACCCTCTGCAATATTGGCGGGAACGCTGCGCGATGCGCGACGGATTTGATCCGTCAAAGAGTATCGTTCCTCGGATGGGAAAGACTTTGAATCATGAAACATCTGCATCGCTAACTCATACGCCAACTGATAAACCTTCAAATCACGATAGCCATACAATGATGCCATAATTCTTCCTCCTGACTGCCTACTGCTTTCTGCCTACTGCCTACTTCCCACTGCTGCCGCTGGCTGCTTTGCGAACCCGAACACGTCTGAGCCGCGCGCCTGCCATGTGACCGTTCTGGAAATATTGACCCACCTGTTTAGAAAGCGTGTTGCGATGTACGCCAAGCTCTTCTGCGGCTTTTGATAAATTGCCGTTCGTCGTTTTTAAGGTCGCCAGGATGAAATGCTTTTGAAACTCCTCAACCGCATCTTTGTAAGTAATCCCTCCCTCTACCATCTCCTTCACTAGGTCTTCCAACCTACTCTTCATATTCATAGTTCCACCCTTGAAAGCTCAATATATTCTGTTTTTTTGTTAACGCTTTTGTTCCCACAAGTCCGTGACAGTTTTGTAGCCTGAAGAAAACTTCTCTCTCAATTCGGGCGACGCCAGATAAGAAATCACCCGCGTCCCTTCTAAAAGTAATGGCGCGAACATAGCTTTTTGAACGGCTTCCAATTGCACAGGAAAAGCTGTCAACGCCAGATATAAAACCGAACAAAACAGCCAGGCGCGAATGAATCCGAAGCAAGCGCCCAGCGCGTGATCGAGCCAATCCAACTTTGCTTTTTTGAGCGCGCCGCGCAGTCTCCCGGATAAAAAACCTCCGGCAATGATAAAAATCAAAAAGACGAAAATGAAGCCCAATAAATTTGCTGAGCGTTCCGTGGCTACGAAACTTTTGAAAATAACTGCTGCGAAACGATAAAAATAGATCGCCGCAAACAGCCCGACCACCATAGATGCCAGAGAGAAAGCCCCTTTGAGAATTCCTTTCATCGCTCCGAACGCCGTCGAAATAATTACCACTATGAGGACGAAATAATCGAGAAAATTCATAGGATTTTGGATTTTAGATTTTGGATTTTAGAGTAACGAATGGGCAATGAATCCGCCAAGCCGAAATCCAAAATCTAAAATCTAAAATTGGTTTCCC
>JANMSG010000494.1:0-4154 GCA_031389065.1 Acidobacteriota bacterium
GGCGGAACTCCAAACTTTTATTCACTGTAAACTTTTCGCTCTGGCGATGAACGATTCGACCTTTGCAAGGGTGTCAAAGTTTTCAGGTCGCAAATCAATATCATTAACTGATATGTTGCATTCGCTTTCGATGAGCATGACGAAATCAACCAACGAAAACGAATCGAGCAAGCCTGACAGAAAAAGCGATTCATCGCGTGCAGGCATTTTGGTACGCGCCTGCTGCGCCGCTTGATTCAAAAATGAAGTAACTGTTTCTGGTAACATAAAATTAATCTCCTGTTTTCAACTGGTATTGGTCTCTTATTCAAGTTCTACTTTCTCTCTGTACTACCCTTTCTGCATTTTTAATTCCTCAATTATCACGCCCTCTATCTGGTAACTGACTGCAAGAATTTTGTCGCTCCATACTTCTAACCTTGCGCCTGTAGGAAAATCTGAACTCGCAATTATTTCTTTGCCTCTGCACAACACGACAGCATCTTTGATATTAAGAGGTAGGTCTCGATAGCCAGAATAATCCACAACAACCAGATACTGGTCGTCTTTATAAGCTTTCATCTGCGTATACATAGCTTTAGAACAACAATCACTGTGGTTCCAGGTCATTAAGCCTGTTTCTGCATCCAAAGCCAGCCACATAAAATCGAGCCCAACAACATATATGGTTCCGGTTGCATCAATGACCGGTTGTGCAGTGATGCTCGCCCCGCCGCTTGACCAGTACCAAATCACTTCACCAGAGGAATCGAGCATATAAAGAGAATCACAAACTGTCACAAGCAAACGATTATCAGAGACTTTCAGAGGCGGGATTGCTAACGCCGGATTCGGCTCTGCTTCATCAACTCCCCTACACCCCGAAGCGTATTTGATGTCAGCTCTTTTCAACTTAAATTTCACCCCTTCTTCTACATAATTTGCTATTCGCTCTGTATGGGTTTCCTCTCGTTGGATAGGAAGTAGAAACAGCAGCAATATCACTGCAATCAGTTTTCTCATCCTTGACCTCCTCTCAGACTATTTTTTGACTACTGTTTGTAATAAGGTCTGCACTCTTTTGTATTCTTCGTAAGATTTTATAATTGCTTCGTAAATCAAAGAGCCGACAATATCTGAGCCTTGCGCTGTCGGGTGGGTATAGTCGCCGCCCATCAAGCGCGGACGTGCAGCGAGCCATCGCGCAACTGTGCCTTCACCGCCCATGGCTGTGAAGGTGTCGAAGAAAGCGCAATTCAACTCCATCGCCAGCTTTCGTTGATAGGCGACAAGCTTTTTAATCATCGGGCGCGTAACGATACTGCCACCCGCGCTGCGCATTCCTCTGTCCATCGGACCAATCAACATGATCGAAGACTGCGGCAGAGCTTCGCGGATTCGGCGCACCGCCTCTCTGGTGTCGCGTTCGTATTGAGTCATGTTCAAGCTCTCGAATTGGCTTTCATTCGCGCCATAGCCAATGATAATTAAATCAGGTTGGCGATGCCGCAGTTGTGCCATCCAGTGCTGCTCATCCATATAGTTTGCAAGGAGTCCTATGAATGCTCCGTTCACGCCTAAGGAATCGTACTGCACGCCTTGTGAATGATTTTCAAGAACAACTCCGAACATTCGTACTTCGCCATTGCCTACAGTTCGTATCGTCAAGGTATGAGCACCCTCCGGCGCTTCAATGCGATGAAAAGCAGATTTCACTTCATCGCTTGCAGTTGAAACACGCTCTTGCCTTGCGCCATCAATTTCAACATCGAATTCTCCGCCGTTTGGTTGCGCCAGATAATAAATATCAAATGACGAAACTGCGTGTTTGATTTCACCATCAGCGATTGCACTGAAAGTCGCTGTTGCGTTTACCGCCTTTGTAGTAAAACTTACGCCGCCGAGTCCAAACAGATGATCGCCTCGCGAAATAAACATCGGTTCGCTATCCCAGGCACCGCTCGCCACAGTCGCGACGCCTTGGTGTTCATACCAAGCCCAGGGCTTTGCTGTTAAAACAAATCCGTGTCCTGCGTCGCCGAATCTTTGCTGAAGTTTTCTTCTCACCGTTGAAGTGATGCCGTCGTTCGTGATCGGAGAATCTCCATAATGAGAGATTCTCGTTTGCATACCTTCCGACTCTGTTTTCAACAGCGAGGCGAAGAAGTAGTCTAACGCCCTGCCCGTTGAGTCTTCGATTTCTCCGACCTTCATTTCAAGTTTCAAAACGTCTGAATTCGTGCCGTTTTCATTGGCATTTTCAACCTGTACAAGGGTATTTTGATTCTCATGTTTCGGAGCAATAAAGTGCAGCGAAGGTAACAAACGATAGCGGATCAAACGAGGCGAAGCGTAAGGCAAAACGCCAAGCAAAGCAAAACATAGAAGCGTCCGCGAGGTCTTGTTGAAAATCACGCGGTCGTTTCCCTGTTTCTTTTTGATCGCTTGAAAACTGCGAAGGGTCTCAATGATTCTTGTCGCCATTTTCCCTCTTTAAAACCTTGAATAGACGAATGGAACGAAGTCTGCGCTGGCGATTAAATACAACCCAAATGCCAACGCGAAAAGCGCCGACGCTTGAGCCACAGCCGGCAATCTCACAAACCCAGTTCGAGCAGCATCAGTAATTCGTTCAGGAATCCAATGCGCTAACAAACCAAACGCGATAAGCAGTGCAACAGGCAATGCCAGATTCGTCGTGTCAGTCGTAAAACCTGCGAGTTGACGAAATGCTGCAATGGCTTGAGCTATGTTTTCAGCGCGGAAGAACACCCACGCGAAGCATACAAAATGAAACGTAACAAAGACGCTGAATGCCCTCGCCAAACGCGAGTCGCTCCCGACGATATTGAATCGTTTCCGTAAATTTGCGATGACCCGCACCAGGACAAGCCCGACTCCGTGAAGTGCTCCCCATATCACAAAATTCACAGACGCGCCGTGCCACAGGCCGCCTATCAACATAGTCAGGACGAGTCCGCAATACAGCAGAGATGTGTTTCTCGCACGACGGCCTGCGATACTGAAAAAGACATAATCGCGCAACCACGTTGACAGTGAGATATGCCATCGTCGCCAAAATTCCGGCAGGTCTTTTGAAAGATAAGGCGCATTGAAATTTGCCGGGAGCGTAAAACCCAACAACAGTGCAGAGCCTATGGCTATATCGCTGTAACCGGAAAAATCCGCATAGATTTGCAGAGCATAGCCGTAGATTGCCGCTAAGTTTTCGAGCGAAGAAAACCTTTCAGGAAAATCGAACACGCGATCCACAAAATTTGCACCCAGATAATCGGCAATGGCAATTTTCTTTATCAATCCAATAGCGATTAAAAACAGAGCCTGTCCGCCTGTCGTAGCATCAAGCGTCAAATGAACGCGCAATTGTGGGAGCAATAGTTTGGCGCGTAAAATCGGACCGGCAATGATGGTCGGGAAAAAGGATATGAACGCTAAATAATCAAAATAACTCTTCGCAGGTTCTGAGTCTTTGCGATAAACATCAACAACATAGGCTATGGATTGAAAAACGAAAAATGAGATGCCTATCGGGGCAAGGATATTCAAATGCGATGGCGCAATGGAGACGCCGAAAATTAACAATGCACTGGTTGTTGAGTCTATGAAAAAGTTGGCGTACTTAAAAAAGCACAACGCGCCTACGTCTGCAATGAGCGAGAGGGAAAGAAAAAATTTTCGTCGGCGTTGCGTAGTTGTTCGCGCCATCATCTTTGCGATCATGAAATCAAGGAATGATATTGCCAGCAGCAAAAAGATTGCGCGCCCTCCTGTCATCATATAAAAAAACAGGTTCGCGGCAATGAGTAAAGTAACTCGCCATTTCACACGATAAGCGATCAACCAATAAGCAAAAAAGATGACGATCAGAAAAATGTAATAAGTTCCGTTGGTGAAAAACATCTGTGCGCCTCCTCAATCCATCGATTTCTGGTTGCGTTCTCTATCTGAAGTTGCGAGGTAAGCGCGCATCAGTAATGAATAAAGCAGCTCAGCAATCAACTGGTAGCCTTTTGATGTCAGATGAACGCGATCTGCTTGCGCCAGCGAATGTTTATGCCATCGTTCAATCGAACCTGAGCCGCCCATTGCCTGAAATAAATCCCAAAATTCTGCGCCAGAATCGAGCGCGGCTTATCACTGCGACGCCACTAGCC
>JANMSG010000496.1:0-2337 GCA_031389065.1 Acidobacteriota bacterium
TCCTGCCTTACCAGATTTCGCCAGGGCACATCGCGCTTGTGGTCTACGGCTGATACGGCCTCCGGACGAATGATGTAGATGCCTTCTCCGGCAATTTGGCCTCCGGTTCCAATCCATACCCTGCCCTCCTGATCGGTCAGCAAGGCATTCACCACCCGCAACATTGCCGCGCCCGTGTAGGGTAGTGCGCGACCATCAGGCAATAGGCGCACAAGCGGGTATCCGTTCGAGCCAATCCATAACGCGCCCTCTTTATCTTCTGTAAAGCAACGGATATCTGCGTCTTTCAGCGGCTCAATTTCAACAGGGCGGAACTGCTTTTGCGGGTCGTTGAGCGTCAGCCGGAACACCCCTTGATCGGTAGCCGCCCAGATATGCCCTGAGCGATCTTCGTAAAGCATGTTGACCCGATTCGTAGGAAATGTGTCGCCGACCTTATGCACAACAAAACGACTTTGCGATGGTGAGCTGGTATATGGGTAAAATTCGCAGACTCCACCGCCGTTTGTTGCGACCCACAGCGTGCCATTGCGGTCTTCAATCATGTCATTGATGTAGGGGTGGGGAAGTCCTTCGCGGAGATGATAGGTAATGAACTCGTAACCGTTGAAGAAAGACAGCCCATCTCCCGTGCAAAACCACAACGAGCCGCGAGAGTCGCTGAAAATGCGTTGGATGGCATTCCTCGGCAGGCCATCAGCCGTCGTGTAGGTTTTGATTGGCAGTTGTTGGCACTGAACGAGCGGCGCGACCAGGAGAAAACCAGGCACCAGGAGAAGGAACACAGCGATGGCTCTTGCCTTTTGGATCAGCATAAGCGCCAAAGACTCTCTTTCAAAGTAGGATTTGCCAGTGCATTATGCACAAAATACGGAGGAATCGAAAGCAGGGAACTTCCCCTGTGTTTGACTGCGCTGAAGAAGGCTAACGAAGGTTTAGCACAAATAAATAATAAGGCATGTTGGGTGATGGATTCTGGGTCAGACTCCATCACCCAAGACTCCAGACTCCAGACTCGAAAACTACATATCGCGTTCAATGATGAAACGCGGGATGCTCAATAATGCCTGACGATACTGGGAATGTGGGAAGATGCTCAAGGCTTCCGTTGCTTCATCGGCATAACGCCGGGCTTCGTTGCGGGCGCGATCCAAGGCGCCGTGTTTATCTATCCACTCCAGCACTTCTTCGCGCCTTACCGATTCAAAGCCGCTTTCGCTCATCACCATTTCGAGTCGGTCTCTGTATTCCGGTCGTTCCTGCAAAAGATAGATCAGCGGCAAGGTCAATTTGCCTTCGCGCAAGTCGTTGGCAACGGGCTTGCCGAGTTTGTCTTCGGTGGAAATGAAATCGAGTACGTCGTCAACCAGTTGAAAAGCGATGCCTGCCGAGAGTCCGTAATGCGCCAGCGCCCGGCGTTGTTCGTCGGTGGCGTCAGCGACGAGAGCGCCAATTTCTGCGCAGGCGCGGAACATAAAAGCCGTCTTGCGGCGGACGATTTCCAGGTGTTCTGCTTCGGTAATGTGGCTGTTGTTGATCAAAGAGAGTTGCAGGATTTCGCCTTCGACCATCAAGCGCGTCATGGATGTGAGGGTTTCAAGAATCGCGAAACTGCGTTCGCGCAAGCTGGTATCGAAGGCTGTCATGTAGAGCCAGTCGCCAATCAATACCGTGACGTTGTTGCCCCACCTGGCATTTGCCGAAGTCCGTCCGCGACGCACACTCGCTTCATCAATGATGTCATCGTGGACGAGGGTCGCCGTGTGCAGCATCTCCATCACCGCGCCCATTCGCACAGATGCGGGCACGGCCTCTCCGCAAACGAGTTTCGACGAGAGCAAGACAAGGGCTGGGCGGACGCGCTTGCCGCCGCTTTCAAGCAGATACCTGACGATGGAAGCAACCATTGGCGAAGCGTCGTCCACTTGATTGCCGAACTCGTGTTCAACGTTGATCAAGTCTTCCTGTATGAGAGCGAAAATCTCTACGGGCGACATCACCTTGTCATCTGTCTTGATGCCTTCCATGCTCAAGGTTGTTGACATAATCAAAAAACTCCAGTTCGATTCAACAAACAATGCGTTTGAAACGCTTGTTTGCTCGCTATTTTTATATTAACGAAGTCGGCAATAATAGCAAACGCCGTGTTCAGAAGGCAAAAGGCAAAAAATTAAAGTGTGTACGAAGTGAAAATTGAAAACCGTTGAGAAGGGGTCTGTGACCGCCAGATGCGCTTGCGACGATGAGTTTAGAGAGAAGGGACAGACATTTTACATACTATAGCTTTTAAGAAAATGTTTTTCTCGAAAGAGAAGCGGTGAAGTTTGGAGTTCCGCC
>JANMSG010000501.1:0-12470 GCA_031389065.1 Acidobacteriota bacterium
CCGCGCTGGTCGGCTCAGCAACTTTGCTCCATTCATAAGAGCGTAGACCGTTGACGCGCTGATCTTTATGGTCTTGCACACTTCTCTGGGTAGCCCGTGCAGGCATTAATTTCAAGCGGAAGCCATCAAATTCATTCATCGCAAAGGCGACTTGCAGAACTTCGTAAATCGCTTCATAACTTTTCGCTTTTGACAATTCCACGGTTGCTTTGCGAATCGCTACATTATTGACGATGACATGTTTCTGCTCCATTGTGCGCTGCGCGATTCTGCCGAGTTCAAAGAATTCGTGATAGCCCAGACGTTGAATGCCTACCCAAACTCCCAGTCCTAAAACAATCAGCACGATGCCTGTGGAACCGCCGCCTGGGGTCAATAAAAAGAGGCTTAACAAAGCGCATACTGCCGAAACGCCGTAAAGGATGATTACCGCCTGGCGTTGCGAAAAGCCTTTTTCCAGAAGTTTGTGATGAATGTGTCCGCGATCAGCCGTAAACAGGGGTTGCCCGTTCAAAAATCGGCGGATGAGGGAAATCGCCGTCTCAAGAATCGGCAACCCAAAAGAGACAACAGGGATCGCTACGGCAACAATCGTAGAAGTCTTCTGCGCGCCGACCAAGGCGAAAGCGCCTAACATAAAGCCTATGAAGAGGCTGCCGCTATCGCCTAAAAAAATGGTCGCCGGATTAAAGTTGAAGCGCAGAAATCCTAGAATGGCTCCGGCAAGCGTAAGGGTCAGCAAGGCGACTAAAAAATGACCGTTAATGGCGATGATAAATACCGTGACCGTAGAAAACAACGCAGAACCTGCGGCAAGTCCGTCCAAACCATCAATCAGATTGAAGGCATTGGTGATTAAAAGCATCCAGAGGATGGTCAGCGGCAAAGCGAAAAAGCCTAAATCATATTCGCCAAATATGAGACTGATATGAAGGACACGAAAACCCTGGAAGTATAAAAGGGTAGCGGCAAGACTTTGAACAGCAATCTTCAAATAAGGGTGGACCGGTCGTATGTCATCCCAAAGCCCAAGCAAAAAAACAAAGGTTCCGGCAGCCAACACATAAAAAATGGTTCGCAAGGGCAAGCCTGTCTCTACATTCAAAATCTTTGAAACAAATATTAAAACGCCTGTGACCGCCGCAAACGAAAGATAGATGGCAACGCCACCGAGTCTGGGCACAGGAGCGCTATGAACGTGACGCGTCGAAGAAGGCACAGCCATCCACTGTCTGTTCACAGCTATATTTCTCACCGTTCGCGTAAGAATGAATGAGAGAAAAAGCGAAGCGATGAAACAACCCAAATACATTAAGGTCATAAAACTCTATCCCTTACCTTGCCAGACTCGATTCGTGATTTCAGCGAGCAGAACCGCAGATCGGTTCTGCCTTTCCAAACCAATTACTCAATAAGAAATCTTGTAAGAAACACCCGCAGGCAAATTGAGTCTTTTGCCAACTACCAACATCTTGTTCTGTTGTTTCAAACCGAATTCAGGGCAATACCATGAATCTTCAACTATTAATGACTCCGAAGAGGTTTCTATTACACATTTTATATTTTCAATTTTTAAGCAAACACGATTCCCTTCCACCTGTAATTCGACATCCGGATGAAGATGAATGCAGCTTTCCAGCAGATGCCTGCCGCGCCCTTCCACAAAATCCTGCACCACAATCTCGCGCCGTTCTTCATCGCAAATCACCACTCGTTTATGAATAATGCCATCGCCGATCAACTTGGCGTAGCCGCCAAAGCTACCTTGAAACTGGCTCCTGTAGCCGGTTTTAGCAAACGACACATCATAGGGCGCATAACGACGAGCGACGCGAAAGCTGCCCCAACACTCCGCTTGATCTGTTTTGTCAATACAAAGGGTATTGTGGGCGCGCGTCGAGCGCACAAAGTCGCGCATCTCGCCTGCCTCGTATTCAAAGACTCCCGCATCAACAATGAACGGTTTGCCGGCGATAGAAAGCTCGTAACTGAAAATATCTGCGTGCGCGTGAGCCGGCAAAAAATCGGGACCGATGACACCGCCGTCAATGATCAAATAAACATTCGCGCTCTCGTGTATGAAATAGCCTGTGTCGGCAAACGAATCTTTTTTCTGCGCCCGGTAACCGAGCAACCTTTGCGAATAGTCCAGGAGTGACTTCGTCTGCGGAGCTATCTCTCGCGTGGAATCATTGAACAAGGCTATCTTCCCATCCGGATTGGTTACAGACAATAGAAAATCGCTCAGGCGTTTCGCCGCTTCTATCAAGCCAGTCTCTTTCTCTGCTTCAGGCATAATGTTGAGAATATCCAGGAAGCCCTCCAGTATCAGCGCGTGATACATAGGGCTGCGTTCAAAATAGCCGCCATCAGGTAAAACCTGTGCGGGCGTTTCTCTGCGATAAATCTGCACTCCTTTTTCCAACCAGTGATGAGCCTCGCCCTGGTCTGCAAAAAATCTTCCGGCGAATATCAAGGCCTTAGCGTTTTCCAACAGATGATTGCCAGGGTGATGGGCTTCCAGATTGCGATAAAGGAACGCTGCCTGTTGATAAAGACTTTGCAACAACTCTGCGTCATCCAATTGCGCCTTGCACCAATTGACGATGCGCAGCGAAGTTGGAAATGGGTGCCAGGCTATGCCTTTGCCGAAAGGGTTCGCTTGCGCCCACTGCAAACAGATCTTCGTCTGTTCTTCACGCGTGAGCAGATGAAGATAGTTGAAATAGTGCAGATTGTATTGCCAGAGTGTAGGGAGATTGGCAGCCGCCCAATCAACGGGCCAGCCAAGTTGCTCACAGCGATTGAGAAAACAAAAACACCCTTTTTTTATTTTCTCTCTGCTATTCCAACCATCGTGAAACAGAAAATCAACTGTAGGGGATAAAACTTCACGCAGAGTATAAGGCGGGGCGGGCGTATGAATCAACCCCGTGCGGTTTTTTAGCAGCCCCCAAAGGCGCAAAAAAACCTGCCGCGGTTTTGAATATCTCAGCGTGTGAAATAAGAGAAGCGCTCGACGGGAAATTCCTGGTTCACCTTTCAACGGGAAACGCTTTCCTTTTCGCCGCATCGCTTGGCGCGCTGCATAAAGCTTGCGGCTCGACGTTCAAACACTTCGCAAAAGTATTCAGATAAGCAGTAACGGCAATCTCTCGACAAAATTGCGCCTCGAAAAGCGAACGCGCGCGCCCGCCCATCTCTGCAAGGTGCGTTTTATCCGCTGCCCATGCAGAAATAATTTGCGCCAAGCGTTCGCTTTCACCTGAAGCCACGACAGCGCCGCAATCGTTTTCTTTGACGATGCGCGCCGCATCGCTTTGCAAATCGCCGACGAATAAAACGGGACGACCCGCCGCTAAAATCGCATAGGTTTTACTCGGCACGCTCAAACCCGCCAAACCTTCTGCCAGAGTCACAAGCAGAGCGTCTCCGGCAGACAAACTGTGACACAACAGATGGCGCGGTTGATAAGGCAGCAAGCCGATATTCATGAGTTGATGTTTATCAATGAAGGTTGAAATCTCTGCGCGCTTTGCTCCTTCGCCAATAAAAAGAAAGGCGATGTCGGAACGCTTTCGTAAAAGCAAGGCGGCTTCAAGCGTCGTCGCAAATTCATTGACGTGACCGAGGTTGCCGGAAAACAGAACGACGAATTTATTGCTTAAATCATGTTCTGCCGTAAAGGGATTTTGCTGGTCACTTGTGGGTTTTATCTCTGCGCCATCCGCCCAGTTGTGTATCACGTCTATGCGTGAGTGTTTATCTTGCCCCATTTTTTCGGTAATCAATTGGCGCATGCATTCGCCTAAGACGATGACGCGATCCGTGCCGCGCAAAACGAACCGATTGAGCCTGTCAAGCAGTCGCGTCATCAGGCTGTTGGCTTTGAGCGCCCCCAAGGCTACGGCAACATCCGGGTAAACGTCTTGCACAAGAGCAATCACGCGCATTCCGCGCATACGCCCGATCAGTAGCGCAACGAGACCAATTAAAGGCGGCGTCGTCAGCGTCATAATGATGTGGTGCTTAGGCAAACGCAGCAGTTTCCAGGACGCTCCCAGATAAAAAGACAGGTAATCGGTGAGTCGCCCGATTAAATTTCGTTTGCCGAAGCTGGTCGCCCAGGCGCGTTCAATTTTCACGCCTTGGTACTGTTCGTAAGGTGCAAGTTTTTCGCCGCCATTATATCGCCCGCGCCCGGCAAGCGCAGTGACCGCGATGCCGCGTTCGACGAGGCTTTCGGCTAGGTCTGTCATGAGTTGGCTGGTCGCAGAATGATCGGGATAAAAGTATTGATTAAGAATGATAATTCGCATTCGGCTTTGAAAGAAATATATCAAAGCCCACGTAGTGGGCGACAGCATAAAGCCCTGTGCGTAAGCAGGGATACGAGCATTTCAACACCTAACAAGCCGCTCATGAAATGGGCGACAGATATTATGTGCGGATGGTCTTTCGCCCATGATATGGGCTTATGTCACATTCGTGTACCGCTACCCAGCGTTGCGCTTTGCTTCACGCCGGGCTTTAGGCTTACGCCCGCATACACCGGCTTTCATTTTTTCTGGCTGTAAAGAGTTATCTCTGAAAATGACTGCGATTTCTCTCAAGACACGCCATTGCGGCGCACCGCGTAGTTGCCAAGATACAAAACATCCATGCGCGTTTTCAGGAAACAATCAATGGCGTGGCGTGGCGTACAGACAATCGGCTCGTTCTCATTAAACGAGGTATTCAACACGATAGGCGTTCCCGTCAAGTCGTTGAAATCGGCAATCAATTGATAGTACCGCTCGTTCATTGCACGCGAAACCGTTTGCAAACGCCCTGAACCATCAACGTGCGTCACCGCAGGAATCTCTGCGCGACGTTCCGCTTTGATCTGATAGACCATCAGCATAGTAGGCGAAGCATGCGTCTGCTCGAAATAATCGCCGACTCGCTCTTCGAGTATCGAAGGCGCAAACGGGCGGAACGGTTCGCGCTTCTTGATGCGTTCGTTGAGTATGTCTTTCATATCAGCGCGGCGCGGGTCAACGACAATCGAACGATTCCCCAACGCACGCGGACCAAATTCCATGCGACCTTGAAACCAGCCAACAACTAATCCTTCGGCAATATCCCGGGCTGCCTGTTGCGTCACTTCTCTGTCGCTGTAGGTTTCAAAATTGAGGTGAGAGCTTTCAAGTTCCGAGCGCATCTCCGCGTCTGAAAATTCGGGTCCGGTGTATGCGCCGTCCATAACGAAACTGCGCGGTTGTTTCAAAATCGCATTGTGTATTTGATAGCAGACGCCAAGCGCCGTGCCGCTGTCACCTGCCGCCGGTTGAATGAAGAGGCGACGGAATTTCGTGTTCAGCAAGATTTTGCCGTTCATCACAGAGTTATAAGCCACGCCACCCGCCAAGCCTAAATCGGTGAGACCTGTCTCGGCTTGCAGATGATTGAGAATGTGAAAGCCTACCTCTTCAAGCCTGAGTTGAAGACTTGCGGCAATGTCTTGTTCGCGTTCCGTAAGCGGTTCACCCGCTTCACGCGCCCGCCCAAAGAGCTTCGCGTATTCGTCAGAAAAGATTCGACCAATGACAGGCGAGCCATCCTCCCAACTCATCTCTACTCCCTCTGTGTGATGCAGGAAATAATCGAGGTTCAAGCGAAACCGTCCGCCTTCTTCGGTCTTGATGAGATGGCGGAATTCTTCCATGAAACGCGGGCGTCCGTAAGGCGCAAGCCCCATAATTTTGCCTTCATCGCCATAGTAAGGAAAGCCTAAGAATTGCGTCGTCGCGGTGTATAAAATCCCCGTAGAGTGCGGGTATTCGACCTGCCCTGAGACTTCGATGGAGGTGCCCTCACCTGTTCCCCACATCGTTGAGATGAAATCTCCGAAGCCGTCTATGGAAAGCAGTGCGGCACGCTCGAAAGGCGAGACAAAGAAGGCGCTGGCAAGGTGCGCGCGATGATGTTCGATATTGTGAAACCGGGCACGGAGTTTAGACTTTGGCACATCAAGCATTCGCGCCAAGTCGTCTTTGAGGTCGCGCACTTTCGCGGCATTGGCAAGGCGTTCACCGATCACAGAGATCATGCCGCGTCCGCGCTTTTCCTGTGCGCTAATGATTTCGCTTGCGGAATTTTGCGTGTCGTCGGATGCGGTTTTCGTTTGCGAAGGTTTATTTCGATCAAAGCCGCCGATTTTTTTCGCGGCGCGCGTTGCGGCATAGAGAATTTTTTTATGGAGATTTGCCGAAGGGTCGCGCGATATGCCGATGTGGTCAACATTTTCGATATTGATTTGCGCGGCTTCCAGGCAGTAGCGAATAGACTCTATGGGAAACCCTGCACAATGTTTATGCCGATTGAAGCGTTCTTCTTCGACCGCGGCAAGGAGTTGCCCATCGCGTATAATCGCCGCAGCAGCATCTCCGTGATAGGCGTTAATCCCAAGTATTACCATATATTCAGAAGTGATTTTCTTATATAACCAAAAGACCCGTATTTAGCAACGAGCTAATTAGTGCAAGTTGCACGCGATATCTTCATATACGACTATTGCCAATAATGCATTGCAGGAGAGCAGTTCCTTGCCTTGATTTGCCTTGGGGAACGTTGTCTTCAGGTTCGCCTATTGGACAGTCGGCATCAACCTGCAACGATGACAATCTCTTAAAGAGCTTGTATGGTAGCAGGAATCTTCTTTCCGCTATTTAACGCGCGCTGGTACACTCTCATAACCTTTGACGCCTGAGTATCATCGTTGAAGCATTCTTCGACGTGTTGCCTTCCTCTTTTGCCCATTTCCAAAGCCATATCAGGATAAGCCAGCAGTTCTAAAATTGCAGCGGCAAATGCCGCTGGCTGATCGGGCTGTATTAGTCTCCCTGTTATATTATCTTGAATGATTTCCGGCAGGCCTCCGACATCAGAAGCGATGACTGCACGGCGGGCTGCCATTGCCTCGATGGCAACTCGACCAAACCCTTCATTAAGAGTGGTCATAACGAAGATATCAATCGCGCTCATGAGTTCGGCGATATTCCGGCGGGCAGGAGCGATAACCAGCCTATCTCTGATACCCAGTTGTCCTGCAAGCTCTCGAATCTTCGCCATATATGCTCGCTCAAAATCATCCGCGGCATCGCCGACTATGGCAAAACGAATAGTCGAATTCTTTTGGGCAACAAGTGCCGCCGCCTTTATGAAACACTCTAGTCCTTTCCGGGGATTGATGCGGCCCACTGTTGCTACAAGCGGAGCATTAGTACCACCACTAAGCTCGAACCGTATGGATGCCATTGCATTCTCGTCTATACTATCAAAATAGGAAGGGTTGAGGCTGTTGTGGATAACTGACACCTTTTCGCGGATATTGCGTTCGTAAAAAATATCACCCACCGCCCGTGAGATCACAATGATCTCATCAGACAGGCGATTAATAGCCCCTACAACCGCATCACACACTCGCCGCGGCCTCGCAAAGGAGGTTCCGCGCACATGGTATACGGTTGGGATATGAGCCATTCTCGCAGCTAACCCTGATTGCAGGACAACTTCCATATTGGTATGAACAAGATCAATTTTATAGTCGCGAATCAGGCGAAGAAAGCGATATGTTTCTGGAGCAAAAAGCCCCCCATAAGCGGCAAGCGAAAATGGACTCAGCGTCCGGTGTATTCGCTGCATCGGCTGCTCGATTACGATAGCCCCTGCCTTTTCATATCGCTCTACCTGTGGGCTACCCGGTGGAAGGACTACAAGGGGATTGATCAACCCGCGCAAGCACTGCAACAGACCTATCAGGCTTTCATCTGGTCCGCTTACTTTCTGTGCGAACGGAGTGACATATAGAATTCTCATTAGTATGGAAAGCTCATTCCTGCCAGTTATGTATGAGACGAGAGAGCTGGGGATGCTAATGAAGCATAGCCGCTATCGCGAGTCCTCGGATATGCATCATCAGGTTTAAATAAATGGTTGGCGACTTTAAACAATACGTAAAGCGCCCAGGGACGAGTCCACGAACTTTGACCAGCGAGAAAGGAATGCCACACATTGCGAACCCCATCCATATTGATGACTCCTTCAAGCACAGCAGGAGGATTATTGAAAGCCTCTTCTACCTCGTCGCGTAGTTGTCCTGGCAGCCAGTTAGCAAAGGGAAGCGTAAATCCCATTTTTGGCCTCGAGGTAATGCTTGAAGGCAATCGTTCTGGCAGCGAGTGCAATAAAAGTGATTTGGGTTTTTTGCGGTTGAGCTTAAGGTGACCTGGCAAACGCATGACATCTTCGAGTAAACGATGATCAAGGAGTGGCACTCGTACCTCTAAAGAGTGCGCCATACTCATTACGTCGGCATCACGCAATAGCGTATTTGCGATATAGGTTTTTAATTCCAGATACGATACCCGATTGATCGGATCAAACTCCTGCGCACGTTTGATCAATTGTTGCATGGTTGTTGCCCACGGGCCATAGTCGATTGAGGCTATAGCTTCAGGCTGAAGGAGTGCGGCGATCTGATCTGGAAGAAATAACGTGCGTGCCAGAAAATATGGGTGTGCGAAGCCATAATCGTTTAGAATCAGTGCGCGCAGCTTAGCGCTTCGATCATTACGATTACTCATTAACAGTGATGCGCCGAGATTGCGCAGGGTGAAGGGCATTTGTCCCCATCGTTTGACAAAGCGTTCCATGCGCGGCACTGTGTGGAAGTGTTCGTAGCCACAAAACACCTCGTCGCCGCCAAGACCTGATAGCGCCACAGTAATGCCGGATCGTTTGACTGCCTGTGCCACGTGAAAGGTATTGACGCCGTCAATGCTCGGTTGGTCAAGAGCTTCCATGGCCTGGGCGCAAGAGGCAAGCATATCCTCTTCAGTTAGCAAAATAGCGTGATGCTCGACGCCAAGATGCCTCGCCATTTGCTTTGCCTGCGCCGATTCGTCAAACTGCTCGTCCGCAAAGCTGATCGTAAAGGCTTTAACCTGATCGGGCGAACAACGACGCATGAGCATCGTGAGGGCACTTGAGTCTATACCGCCGCTTAGAAACACCCCTAGCGGAACATCGCTTACAAGCCGGAGCCGTACAGCTTCTTCTAAATGCCCTGCGATGCGCTCGGTCACCGATGCGATCTGTTTTTGCTCAGTAGCACAATCAATAGGCAAATTCCAGTACTCTCTCAGTTCAATGCCATTTGCTTTAACCGTAAGCGAGTGCGCAGCCGGTAAAGACATTACCGCGTTGATTAATGTGATGGGGTCTTGCACGGCTCCGAACATCAAGAATGTATCGAGCGCTGCAATATTGATCTCACGCGGCACCAGCCCCATGCTCATCAACGCCTGTAACTCTGAGGCAAAGAGAAACTGACCGTCGCGATGAAAGTAATACAATGGCTTGATACCGAGCCTGTCACGCACAAGGAATAGTTCTTGACGTTGTGCATCCCAAATGGCTACAGCAAACATCCCCCGCCACCGCTCGATACAATCGCGTCCCCAGACCGCATACGACTTGAGGATAACTTCGGTATCAGAGTCTGAATGAAAGTGACAGCCCTGCTTCTCTAACTTCGCACGTATTTCATGGAAGTTATAGACCTCGCCGTTATAGACGATCCAGTTCCCCGTCTCCGGGTCATGCATTGGCTGATGCCCGCCTTCTGACAGATCAATTATGGCGAGCCGCCGGTGGCCGAAAACAATTGGGCTATCGCTGTTTATCGGCCAGATTTCATTGATACCTTGATCATTCGGGCCGCGATGGATGAGCGCAGACACGCCACGCTTAACAGCTTCCAAAGTGTCTATAGGCGACCCGTCTGTCCATGCTCCGATGATGCCACACATTTTAATCCTCTCTCAAACAGCGCGTGCGCTGCCTCCGATCAGGCGGCGGCGATCTCTGTACATCGACACAGTAGAAATTTCCCGCCTGAGAATATCTGTCAACCTTTGCTTGAAGTGTGGATAGGTAAACTGTTCTTGCAGCCGACGGTAACCGGCTTGACCTAACCTCCTGCGCTTCTCAGGATCAAGGCACAGGTCAGTTATCGCCTGCACAAGCTGTGGCACATTGCCATATTCCACGAGTAAACCTGTCACACTATTCTCAACTACTTCTGGTGAGCCACCGACATTGGCAGCGATAACTGGTTTCCCGTATTGCATGGCTTCAAGAAATACAATACCGAATCCTTCTTTAGCGCTCGGCATTACAAAAGCATCGCAAGTTTGGTAATAGCCCCGAAGTACTGCATCGTCTACTAAACCTAGGAAATGTACTCGGTCGGCAACCCCAACCTCATTGGCTAATCCTTTAAGCCGCCCAACATCTGTCCCATCACCCACAATGAGGTATTGCACGTCTGGAACATGAGCAGCCACCGCAGGTAACGATTCAATTACTGTATCCACACCTTTGTATCGTTCACTACTAGCAAGCCTGCAAACTGTCAGGAGCCGCGTTCCCTTGGGGAGTGAAGGTGGGGCTGAAACTTCTGTGCCATCGCCTATATCCCACTGTAATACGTTTGGCAGTAAATAAAAATGCTCTGCTGCCGCATCATTAACCTCAATGGCCTTCTGCTTTGTGTACTCACTAACCGAAATAATGAAATCCGCTTGTTGCAATGCTCGCCGACGCAGGGCCGGAAGCCTTGTCCACACATCTACTCCATGGACCATTACACCGTAGCGCAACCCTGGCTGCAAACGCCGAAGCATCAAACCAAGGGGTGCATAATTAACGTGTCCTATGAGCATGAGATCTATGCGACGACCGATTACTAAATCCAGCACTCGTCGGACGAAAGCGGCGCGGTTTCCGTTGAATGCCTCAAGTTGCAGAGCAGGTAACTGGGCAGCCCCTGGTTGAATATCTGAGGGCTTATCGGTACCCAACAAAATGTGGTTTTCGACTGCACCATTTAGCTCATTCAGAGCTCGACAAATCATACGATTATAAGTGGGAATTCCTCCATACACACTGAAAGTGCTGGTCTGAAGAGTTAAGATCAACATAACAAATCGCTAAACAATAATCTGCCTGTCCTGCTATTTTCAACAACTGACCATGTGAGTGCAGTTTGGTCTACGCATTATACTTGTTTGACCGAATATGAAATAGAACCAGTTTTTGGGGAAAGGATATTCAGAATAAAAGTGATGGTTGAAATAAAGATACGAAATAAGCTCACTTGTTAGGAATCGGATGTAATCTAAGACTATCCTGTGGAATAGAAGATTGTCGCTTCTTACGCACCCACCACAATAAAATCACACTCGCCAGCATGCTTTGAAAAATGTTCCCAAACATAATCTCTGCGCTCGAGCCAATGCCGTTAAGAAAATAAACAAAAAAGGTGATAAACACAGCTTGCCCGCCTAATGCTGACCTAGCTCCACTAAATACTACTTGTAAGACACATAGAACGGCACCTTGCAGAGCCATAATAAGAATTATTCCCACCCAACCAAAGTTAATGAAGCTTTCAGCCAACAGGCTCATTCCAAAAGTGCTTCGCTTCGCCCCCTCTTCAGTAGTAATACCGTAACTAACTGCAAAGAAGAAATTAGCGCTGCCAGCCTCAGGTTTATCGGGCCAAATAAACCTGGGAATGAGCGCTACTACAAAATAACTGTACGTAGAACCATTTTGGTATGGCACAACAGACGGTGTCATAGAATAAATATGGGCGAACTGATGAATCAGATCAAGACGACTCGAAGTAGTTTCAGATGATTCTCTGAGAGACTGCTGTCCGCTCAGGGCATCACTCCAATACTCAGTCGCACTATCAAACCAGAACAAAGTTCTGTCAAACGCTGTATTACCTACTTCCGTTTCAGTAGAAGTGGCCTTTGAAAGAGCATCTCTATAATCATGTTTAACCGGTGATAGAAACAAAATAAGCAGCATAGAACCTGTAATAAGTAAAACAGGCATTCTCTTAGTAGCATTCCAACGCATCATCAACAAAACGGCAAATGGCATAGCCGCATGTTCAAGAAAGCCTGTAGAAATTCCTCGGATAGTCGCCAATCCAACGATCCCGAAAAGAAGGCTTCTCTTCCATACTCCCCCCTCACCCGAATAAACCAATCCACTCAAAATCGCAATTGCCACAAGCACTTGATTCAACAATACTCTGGTAATCGCTGAAAATTGAGTGGTGCTTTGTCCAGAAGAAATAAACTCAATGTTGGTTACAAGGGGAATTCCAACTCCCATTATCAAGCTAAAAACAATTGCTTTTCTGGGGTCAATCGGAAGCACTACTGACGGCAAGTAATTTACAGGCTTAATCGCGCGAAGGCCATAATAACCCAAACCCAAAGCAACCACACCTAAAATAGACATAAACAAACAGGCAATAATATCCTCATCACTTAAACTGACCACTTGTTTACCCGCTAGTGTTATCGTAGCATCCCGGGTGACGACCGGCAGAGCAAATTGTAAGG
>JANMSG010000502.1:0-5813 GCA_031389065.1 Acidobacteriota bacterium
CCGGGCTGCCGCCATTGCCGTGGCATAACCGAGCCCGACTATCGCGACGGCGAGTAAGGCGCCTATAACGCCCAACCGCCTGTGGACGGCAGTCCGGCGGGCGGCGACGAGGGTGGACTGCGTGATGAAAAGTACGAGCCAAACAGCGAAGACGATACCGTGTGCCTTGACGAGCGGCGAAAGCGAATCCGTGCCGACTGCCATACGGTAGTAAGAGCCTCCGAAGCCCGCTATGACGACGAGTGTCGCGACTACTCCCATGCTGGTGTAGAACCAGCGGGAACGTGGCCGCTGCGCTGCCACCTTGGTTTTGAGCCTTGTGACCGCTTGTTGGTCGAACGCCTGAATGTCCTCAGATCTATCACCCATTCATCATCTCCTTCTCTGGTTCGGTAGCCGTAGCCAGCTAACGGTGTATGAGCTTTGAGTCTTCTGGTCGTTTTGCCACATAGACAGAGCACTCAAAGCAAATAGCAGGATTGTTTTGACAAGATTCATCGATTTCTTCCTTGTCCGGCTGTCGCCTTTTAGTAGTGTGACGCTCCGCCATTTACGTTAATTGTCTGACCACTGATGAAGTCACTGTCATCTGAGGCAAGAAACACCAGCGCCCCAGCCAAGTCCTTTGGCTCTTCGCCACGCTTCACGATCTGCTGTTCCAAGACCATCGCCCGTATATGGGCGACCGTCTCCGGGTCTGCCATCCCCCGCGTCCCCTCGGTCAGGGTGAAGCCAGGTGTGATGGCGTTGACATTAATCCCCGTGCCCGACAGTTCGCGCGCCAGCGCCCTGGTGAAAGCGAAGATGGCGCCTTTCGACGTGACGTAGTGCAAGAGCATGGGCACGCTCATCCAGATGGTGTCGGAAGAGAGGTTGATGATTCTCCCTTTGCCCTGTTGCCTCATTACTGGCACGACCGCTTTGCAGCACAGCCACATGCCCTTGATGTTGACAGCCATCAAACGGTCCCAGTCGGCTTCCTCTATCTGATCGAAGGGAGCGAATTTCGGCAGGACGGCGGCGTTATTAACCAGTATGTCTATGCGACCGAAACGTTCCAGAGCTTGAGCGGTCATCGCTTGCGTTGTCTGCGAGTCTGCCACGTCAACAGTTACTCCCAGCGCTTGGCCGCCGACTTCCTGGATTTTGGCAACCGTCTCATCGCAAGACAGTATGTCCGCAGCGACTACTTTTGCGCCTTCCCGCACCAAGGCGTAGCAGAACTCCTGTCCGATGCCGCGAGCGGCTCCGGTGACGATGGCTACACGATCTTTAAGTCTCATATATAGGAATCCTGATTGTACCGTAGACTGTCTAGTCTGCGGTTGACTGGATATTCGTCCCGCTTGCTTTCCAAGTCATTCTCGGCGATAGACTTGCGCAGACTAGACAGTCTACGCTACCTCGCCTGCGCCACAAATCATCTATAGACCCGGCACACCAAGATCCGGGAAATGAATGATCAGTAAAGCTGAGGTAAGGGATAAATTCTGCCGTTCTTCCAGAAATAGCCAAAGCGTTTCAGAAACGTTACGGTGTGCTGTCGAGCGCTTTGATAGAACCGATCTACCGACTTCTGCAAATCGGCCATCGAAGCGTGCCAGCAATGATGACTCACTTCTTCCTTGAGCGTCTTCCAGGTTCCTTCTTTCGGATTCTCTTCCGGTTGAAAAGCTGGAAAATGTATCACTCGCAGTCGGCGATGCGCCTCCAACCACTCTTCGACTTCATCGCTCGTATGATGAGCAGCTCCGTCTATCCACAGGACAATCTGTCCACGAGGGCAGGCTTTCAGGATCATCTCCAACCACGCGATTGTCGCCCCGGAGTCTTGCCAGTCAATGCACAAGGTTGCTACCTCTTCGCCCGTTCCCAAGTGCAGCGCCCCATAAAGATTTTCCGCCTCCTTGCTGCGCGCCCCATCAGCAATCAAGGGTTGTTTACCGATAGGATTCCATCTTCTGGCGATGGTGCCTTCCAAGTACACCTTACTCTGATCTCCCGCCAAGGGCGTAAGGCGGTCGCCGCTTTGTGCAAATTCCTCAAGGATTTCGCGAGTTTCGAGGTCAAAGCGCGCCGCCTCCTCAGGCGAGCGGCGGATGTAGAGTTTGCGCCCTCGCTGATAACTCCAGCCCATCAGGTACAGGAGTTTACGTACCCCGCGAAGGCTATAGGTCAGACAGAAGCGTTCTTCAATCAACTGCCGAATGGCTTTGAGAGTCCAACCACTGCCCACCTCCGTGCCCGGCTGTGCTTCCTCGTCGAGCAACGTACTCAAGCGGGTCAACTCTTGCTTATTGAGCAGACGCTGACCATGCTCCCCGCCCCACAGTGGATGATTCTTCAAGGCGTCGAGTCCCTCCTCTTGATAGCGACGCAGCCATTGGCGAATGGTGTCTTCATCAAGAAAAAGAATGTCAGCCGTTTGGCTATAACTGTAGCCTTTTGTCAGCAACAGCAGTGCATGACAGCGGAGGCGTTCGTGAGGATTGCGTTTCTTGTCTTTGAAGCGTTTGGTGGCTTGCAAATAATCTTCGTGAGTAAGCATCTGGCTCCTTTCTTCTATTTATTTTGGCAGACCAGATTTTATCATTTCATTTTTAATCCCGGAACTTGGGGTGCCGGGCATATAGATAGCCGTTGGAGAACACGCCGAAGCTATTACTACCGTTGCCTGAGCCTTCGACACCGACACCATTGATGCTGATGCCATACACTCCGCGCCCGCCGCTACTGCTGCAAAAGCCGCGCACACCACTCGACGTGCCCTGCCCGTCCACACCATTCCCGAAGCTGCTGGAGGCATAGATACCGTCGCGCGCAAAACCGTCCACTTGCAATCTGGCGTTGGCTGGATTCGTCGTGCCGATACCGACATTGCCATCCGTGTTGATATTGATTCCGTTTATTGCAGACGGAGGTCCGCCGACCAGACCGGCGACCAGTTTGACAGTCGAGCCGTCGAACCTGAGATCTGCCCTGCCGCCGTTGAAGATGGTTGACATTCCGGATTCGGCATTGGGTGAGGCCAATGTAATCACCGCGCCGTTTGCGGTTGTCAGGCGGGCATTCCCGATCATATCCAGCTTAAAGCCGGGATTCGGAGTTGTCCCGATGCCAAGGCTGTCGCCGACGATGCCGATGCCGGAGATGTTGAAATTTCCGGTCTGCTGGGTCGTTGCGTTGCTTACAAAAGTGTTTCCGGCTCCTGTGGTCGTCACATATTCGCTCGCGTCTAGGCCGCCGAGTTTGCTTGAATCAAGCGCAACATCGGCTTGCCCCGCGCCCAAAGCGCGAATCGAATAGGGCGACGAGGCAAGTTGCTGGCGCGGAATAAGAATGGTAAAAGGGTCGCCCGCATTGCGTTTGACGGCAATCTCCAAAAATCGGTTGGTGCCGTCAAAAGCCGCCGCCCCGAAATCGAGTTGGACGGTGAAAAGGCCTTGCGTTACCGCGACCGACGGATTTGTCATCGTCGCGCCGACTTGGTTTCCGCCCGTCAGTGCATCGTAGAGTTCAAAGCGCATTTGATAAGTGCTTTGCGGTGTTCCCGTGTCAGTTAGTCGACCTTGATAGGCAAACGCCGTCGTTTGTGCATGGACGATTGGCGCGCAGAGCAGAAGCGCAAACGTGGCGATGAAGATGCGATTTCGATTAAGCATTCGGATCAACATAATTGATGCGCTCCTTATTGAGCTATTGAACTGATTTTTATGACCATCTATCTCGCATTGGGTATCGCTTAGGATCGCGGATTAAATAAAGTGCAAGTTCAGAGTTACGCCTAAAGGCGTGAGTTGACGCAGACGCTTCACGCCGCGTAACTCTGAACCTCAAAAACGGTGTCTTATTTCATCCGCCATCCTTAGTCATGCAGTTTCAGCCCGTTTCAACGGGTGTAGCGCAGGCAAATAGGCTAGCCGTTGACGGCTAGTTCACCAAGCTAAAAGAATTTTCTGAGCGCGTTTTAACGTGCTTCTCCGTTGGGCTTTAGCCGTTTGCTTGAACACCATGCTAAAGCCACTTTGAGAAGAATGTTAAAACGCCCTATCTGAAACTAGCCATTCGACAATCCAGCCGTAAAACGACTGGTCTATCGGCCTGCGGTACACCCGTTAAAACGGGCTGACGCCGACGCCGCCGAGGCAAGAGCAATCGTTATCTCTTACATCATTGTCGCTGATGGTACATCTGGTCGTACCTGTAGGAATTTGAATAGCGCCTTCCCCTCTGAAGGTCGTAAAGTCAACCTTGCCGGTAACTCGACGATCTATAGGAGTATGCTCTATCGAGTAGGTGCAGCCTATTCTCTTGACCTTGCCTACGCCTGTAAAGGTGCTGCCGTTGCAGCAGAAGGCATACTCGCCGGTCGTTGTATTCCATGCCAATACCGCCGCAGGATTCGAGCGATCCTGGATGCAGACATTGAATACTCTGATCGTAACCGAGCAGGTCGCTGTGTTGCCGGAAGCGTCCGTCGCTGTGCAAGTGACCGTCGTTGTGCCAATCGGGATGGCTGAACCCGACGGCGGAACGCAAGCCACCGTGACACCCGGACAGTTGTCCGTAGCGGTTGGTGGCGGAAAGGTCACCACCGTGGCAGTCGGAGCCGGGCAAGCCGGAGCCGCTACTGCGATGATGTTCGTCGGGCAAGTGATCGTCGGCGGTTGCGTGTCATTGACCGTCACCGTAAAGGTGCAGGTCGGGCCTGCCGATGATGTGCAAGTCACCGTCGTTGTACCAACCGGGAAGAAGGAACCGGAAGCTGGCGAACAAGTGATGGTGCCGCACTGGGCGGCGGTGGGTGCAGGATAGCTGACTGTTGCGCCGCACTGCGTGGCCCCAGTACCAGTGTTAGCCATCTGATTCGCCGGACAGGTGATAGTGCATATAGTCTGATTGACAGTCACTGTGAAGGTGCAAGAAGCCTGGTTCAGTGATGCGTCTGTCGCTGTGCAGTTCACCGTCGTAGTTCCCAACGCGAAACAGGTGCCGGCAGGAGGAGAGCAGCTCGCAGTAGCCCCTGAGCAGTTGTCGGAGACGGTCGGGGCGGGATAGTTGACTACAGCGCAGCTTGCGCTAGTGCTGGCTGTGGTATTAGCCGGGCACGTGATCGTTGGAGGGGTGTTGTCCGCGACTGTCACAGTGAATGAACAACTCGGACCGGAACTCGTCGTGCAGTTGACCGTCGTAGTTCCTTTGGCGAAGAACGAGCCCGAGGAAGGTGTACAAGTGACTTTGCCGCACGAGCCGCCAGTCGTCGGGGCGGGATACTGGACAGTTGCGCCACACTGGGTAGAACCTGGACCCGTGTTTACGGTCTGGTTCTGCGGACAGGTGATCGTGCACCCTGCGGCAACGGGGCTGCATAGCGAGAACTCCGAGGTATTGTTGGCCGGGTCGGTCGCCGTCGCTGTGAAAATGGTTTGGCCGGGAGGGACAGGGAAGACGAGCGGTCCGAAGCTCGCGTTGCAGGTCGCGTTCGTGGTCACAACGGCAAATCCCAGGAACGTCTGGCCTTCGCCGTTGCCGAGAGGGTCGCAGATCACATTCGAGAAGAACTCAATCCGAAAGGTCGTGCTCGCGGCGCTGTTGAGCGTACCGGAGATCGTGACGTTGCCGGCCGCCACAGGCGCCGATGTGATCACCGGGTAGTTCTGCCTAAGATTTGCGCCGCCATCCGTGTCGCACGAGTCGTTGGCCAACGGGCCAAGGAAAGAACCTGAGAGGTTTATCCCCAGTCCGGCGTTGCTGCCAGGTCTTCCTGCGCCCTTGAGCGATGCAGAAATGACAAAGATTAAATCATCCTTGCA
>JANMSG010000516.1:0-4870 GCA_031389065.1 Acidobacteriota bacterium
CTGTTTTGCACTATCTAGTGACTACTCTGCGGTCAATTCGGCAACCCTGTCTGTAGTCAGCAGTCAATTCATTGAGACCACATTAGCACTTTTTCACGCGATTCCCGCCTTAGTAGATGTAGCAAGTAAAACCCAAGGAGAAAATGATGAAAAGACTTATCTGCGCAATCTCGATCATCGCGCTGCTCATCAGTGCAGCAGCGGCTCAATCCATGAAGCAATCCGGAACCAGACAGGATAACAAAGTATCAAGCAGTAGCCTTCAACCCGCTGCCGCTGGCAATCCCGTCACCGGCAGCGGCACAACCGGACGCCTCGCCAAGTGGACAGGCGTGGACGGCTCCAACTCCTTCAGCCTCGGCAACTCACTGATCTTCGAAGACAAATTCGGCAAGGTCGGCATCGGCACGACCGCGCCCCTGTCGCCGCTTACCGTGCAAGGCATGATTGAGACGACTTTGGGCGGTTACAAATTCCCCGACGGCACGGTACAGACGACGGCAGGGCTGGCTTCGATCTTTCACGACGCGACGCTCACCGGCAATGGCACGGCGGCTTCGCCGCTTGGGGTTGCGATTCCTCTGACGCTTACCGGAGCCACAACAGTAACCCTCTCAATTCTCAAAATCGAGAATACCGGCGATTCAGGTAATGGGCTGTCGGTCCAGGCCGGCGCGCGTGGCACAGGCGTGGCGGCGGCTGGCGGCGATAGCACTAAGGGCGGCGGTATTGGTGTACAGGCCAACGGCGGCGCAGGCGGCGCCGATGTTGGCGGCATTGGTGTGCTCAGTGTGGGCGGCAGCAGCAGCGGAACCCTTCCCGCAGGCGTCGGTGTGTTCAGCCAAGGTGGTATCAATTCCGGCAGCGGCCCGAGTGGCAATGGCGTAGAGGCCAGTGGCGGCACCAGCGACAATACTCCCGCTGGTGCAGGGGTTAAGGCCACAGGTGGCAATAGCCTCAACAGCAACGGCGGAGCCGGGGTATTGGCCACGGGCGGTCCCAGTACCGGCTCCGACACGTCAGACCGCGGTGGCGCAGGAGTGGAGGCCACGGGCGGCAATGGTAAGCAGGGCGGTGGCGATGGTATTTTCGCCAAAGGCGGCAATACCACAAGTGGCTTAGCCGGTATAGGTGTGCGAGCTTTTGGTGGCGTACAAAATAATGGCAACAATACACAGGGCGCGCCGGGCGTAGAGTCTCAAGGCGGCTTCGCTGATATTGGCGGACACGGCATTCGTACCTTTGGCGGCAATGCCAACGGGACGGGTCATGTGTCTGGTGATGGCATCCAGGCCTTCGCCGGTCAGGGAATAACTGGCTCAACCCCAGGGCGCGCTGGCGTCTTCACCGGCGATGTTGAAATCACTGGCGCCCTCAATGTTTCGGGCACGAAAAATTTTAAGATTGATCATCCGCTCGACCCTGAAAATAAATATCTTTATCACGCGGCGATTGAATCTTCTGAAATCCTCAACGTCTATAGCGGCAATGTGAAGACCAATAAAAAGGGCGAGGCCATCGTCACTTTGCCCGATTGGTTCGAGGCCTTAAACAAGGATTTTCGTTATCAACTGACGGTCATCGGCCAATTTGCCCAGGCCATCGTTGCCGAAAAGATCAAAGGCCATCAATTTCGTATCAAGACCAATGCGGCGAATGTCGAAGTCAGCTGGCAAGTCACCGGCATTCGCAGCGATGCCGCAACGCGCCAACTGACTTTCAAAGTGGAAGAAGTGAAACCCGTGCACGAGCGCGGCACCTATCTCAGCCCTGAAGCCTACGGGGAGCCGAAAGAGAAAGGCATCAAGTGGGCGCGCAACCCGGAGCGTATGGATGAGACGCAACCGACGCGCGCAAAGCAACCCGAAGTGTCGAAACAGAAAGCCCAAAGCAAGGACTATTGAGGAGTCCTTTGCCGCCGTAGGGTCAATCAGTTTTCACGCAAGCAACAGAGGTTTTCATTGTTGCGACAGCCGCGACAGCTTTATCTTGTTGATTTGAATGAACGCTGCTGGTTGTCTCAAAGTTGAATATCGTACCATCTGTGAAGACTGAATGACCCTACGGATCTTGTTGCTCAATCGAATTGTTCCTGAAACATCCTTCCCGCAAACAACCCTCTTGATGTACCATAAAGGTTTCTAGCGCAGAACCAGTTGCGCACTTGAGTTGATAACCAAAGCGCCAAGATGGCACCTTGCGCGATAACCAAAATTTGTAGAGGGAAATATGGCTGACGAGTTTTTAGATGATAATGAATTTGCGCTTGGCGTTGACGACTTCGAGTCCGAACAAGAGTATAAACTGCACTGCCTGAAGCATTCGGCTTCGCACATTATGGCTGCCGCCGTGCAGCAGATTTTCCCCGATGTCAAATTCGGCATCGGTCCGCCGATCAAAAACGGCTTCTATTACGACATGGATCTGCCGCGCCCTTTGACGCCTGAAGACCTCGAAGAAATCGAGCGCCGTATGAAGCAGATTGTCAAAGAGGGCTACGAGTTTCAACGCGAAAATTGGGATAAAGAAAAAGCGCTTGAGTTCTTCGGCTCGAAAGACCAGCACCTGAAAATAGAACTCATCCAGGGCATTCCGGGCGATACGGTTTCGACCTATAAAATTGGCGATTTTACAGATCTCTGCGCCGGCCCTCACGTTCGTCGCACCAGTCAATGCAAACATTTCAAGCTGACTTCGATTGCCGGGGCCTATTGGCGCGGCAGCGAAAAAAATCCTATGTTGCAGCGCATCTACGGGACTGTTTGGCCTACGAAAGATGAGTTGGAAGAGTATCTGCACAACATCGAAGAAGCCAAGAAACGTGACCATCGCAAGCTGGGCAAAGAGCTTGAACTTTTTATGCTGCACGAGTGGGCACCGGGCGCGACCTTCTGGTTGCCGAAAGGCACGGTGGTTTACAACACCCTGCAACAGAAGATGCGCCGTATGCTTGTGCGCGATGGCTACGTCTAAGTCAAAGCGCCGCTCCTTGCCAACGAGCAGTTGTTCAAAATGTCTGGCCACTGGCAGCACTACAAAGAAGATATGTTCGTCGTGCCGGACGATGAAGCGAAAGAGGCGCAGAAAGAGAATGCCGAATACGCCTTAAAGCCTATGAACTGCCCGGAAGCGATGCTCATCTTCGGGTCGAAAAGACGCAGCTACCGCGAATTGCCATTGCGACTGGCTGAACAAAGCGTCTTGCATCGCAACGAACGCGCCGGCGCTTTATCCGGTTTAACCCGTGTGCGGCAGTTTCAACAAGACGACGCGCATCTGTTTGTCACCGAAGCGCAGATCGGCGACGAAGTGAATCGGCTGTTGAAGTTGGTGTCGAGGGTTTACAAAGCCTTCGATATGCCGTTCCGATTTGTTCTCTCGACGCGTAACGAAGAGAAGTTCATGGGCGATGTAGCGGTTTGGGATCAAGCCGAAGCGACGTTGCGCGAGGTGCTTGAACAGAACAAACTCGAATACAAAATCGCCAAAGGCGACGCGGCATTTTACGGTCCGAAGATTGACCAGTTGGTGCAGGATTCGCTCAAGCGCGAACATCAACTCGGGACGATTCAATTGGACTTTCAACAGCCGCTCAATTTCGGTCTGACGTATGTGAATGAGCATAACAGCGAATCAAGACCGGTGGTGATTCATCGGGCAATTTATGGGTCGTTTGAGCGTTTCATAGCGATTTTGATTGAGCATTATGCGGGAGCGTTTCCGGTGTGGCTGGCACCCGTGCAGGTCAAAGTGCTGTCGATTTCCGAAAAGACCGCAGAGTATGCCCAACAGGTTTACGAGCGCTTATTCGATGAAGACTTGCGCGTAGAACTCGATAACCGCGATGACAAGATCGGCGCAAAGATTCGCGACGCGCAACTTGAAAAAGTGCCGTATATGTTAATTACCGGACCGAAAGAAGCCGAAGCGGGAGCCGTCGCAGTGCGTTCAAGGGTGAAAGGCGATGAAGGCGCAATCCCGCTCGAAGAGTTTATCGCCAGACTCAAGAGCGAAAGTGATTTTAATTTCTAGCGGTGGAAACAGGCTTCAGGAAACTGATTACAGATGCCACAACCTTATCCTTGGGTAATCAAACTGGTACTCACAGTCATTGCTATTGGTTGTATTCTGCTGGCACTGTTTTTCATGGTTTATTTGATAAGGCGTTTCTTCTTCCGCAAACGATGCCCGAAATGCCAGAGGCGAAGTTTTGTAGGAGCAGGTCGTATCCGTGGCAAGAAAAATGAAGGTGGAGACTATTATTATAGTTTCTGCCTCCTTTGCGAAACTGGTCTGAAAAGATTTGATAATGGTGTTCGTGAATTAGTAGAGAAAGAATAAATCTTCCCTTTTCTTTTTAGCACCTCGCTGTAATCGAACAAATATTAAACCTATTTATATCCCCTGAGCCCGCTTCAGCGGGTTTTCCCGAACGGCAGATAGCCCAGCCCTTCGAGGGCTAGGGAAGATTGAGCAATATTTCTACTGAGTGCGTTTTAACGTGCTTCCTCCTGGCTTGAGTTCGATGGTGGATTTAAGGGCTTAAGCCAGAGAGAAAGGATGTTAAAACACCCTGAGAAATTTTTATCAACCTTTAACCCAGCCGTAAAACGACTGGGCTATCTGCCTTTGCAAAGCCCGTTTCAACGGGCTGAGGAGTTAATCATATTTCCTTCCCTATAGTCGCAAAGCTGATGTCTGGACACTTTTTGAAAATGTGTTGAAAAGTGCCGAAGGTGCGAAATTCAACAGCCCAGCGCCTCGCGCTGGGTCACCAATTCGATGGTTTTTCCAAGCCCTGAAAGGGCGAAACACCTGATTTCGCCCTTTCAGGGCTTGAGAATTAACTCGGCGGATTCACCCAGCGCGA
>JANMSG010000528.1:0-3218 GCA_031389065.1 Acidobacteriota bacterium
CGGAAACACTGATCGCCAACTCTTCTACAATACACAGTATGGTGCGATGTCCTCCTTCAGCACAACTGGTAATTCAGATTATCATGGTCTGGCAGTCAGCCTTCGACAGCGTGTGAGGGGATTTACCTGGGACCTCAATTACACGCTCTCTAAATCAATTGATGATGCTTCCGGTTTACAGACCAGCGGCGTTTTCGGAGCAGCTTTTATCTTGAACGCACTGCGTCCGCGTGATAATCGCTCCGTATCCGATTTCGATATTAGACACATCATAAACTTCAACTCCATTTGGGAAATCCCTGTGGGTCGCGGACAGCGATTCATGAAAGATACTCCCGGCTGGGTTGATGCGTTTTTAGGTGGCTGGCAACTCTCTTCCATCTTCCGTTACAACAGCGGCGAAGTGGTCGGAGGAGTCAATAGCTCGACGGGCTGGCCTACAAACTGGAACCTACAGAGTGCTGCTGTACGAATCAGACCTGTAAAGTCTTCTCCGGTTCGCAATGGCAAGGACGGACCGAATCTTTTCTCGGACCCGCAGGCTGCTTATCAAAGCTTCCGCACGGCTGGACCGGGCGAAACCGGCGACCGAAATATAGACTCGATCAGATACCCCAGCTACGTAGTGCTTGACACTGGGTTATCAAAATCGTTCAAGATGCCCTGGAGTGAGAGGCAGCGTCTGCAATTTCGTTGGGACACATTCAACATCACCAACACCCAGCGCTTCACAGGAATTTCTGATTTCACAACGGGGCTCGACCCACAAAGGGCTGGGGAAGTAGCAGGACCTAAATTTGGTAATTTCACAGAAATTCAAGGTACGCCACGCGTTATGCAGTTCGCCTTGCGCTTTGAATTCTAACCTTCACGGCCTTTGTCGTTGATTCTTTAAGGCTGGAGAGTTTCTCCAGCCTTTTTTCATTCACACAACATCGGCATTCATTTTACTGAGTTTGCCTTTGCAGACTTATCCCATCCCCTTGTCCAGCGATTTGTTTGGTCTCACACCTCGTTAATCGGCGATTTTGTAAAGCTGGATTTTGGAGTTCTGCGACAAGTTGCAGCTTTTGAATTAATCTTAAACCATCTCAAGTCACCGCACCCTAAATCCAAAGTTCCTTTTGATACACACTCAAATCTAAGGAAAATACTTTCGGGATTTGACGTAGCGTTTGCGGATAAAGATAATGTGGCTCTACTAAACAGCGTGAGTTTCCGCAAATCTCATTTTCAAAGAGAGGCAATGATGGATAACAGATATAAGCTCTTTCAAAACAGTACCCCCCTGCATATAGTCTCGTGGTTTGTCTTGCTCTCGATGGCATTCCTAACCATCGCGTGCAGCAATGATTCCGCGCCTGCGAAAAAGCTAGGTCAGTACGAAGCGGGCAGTAAAACGCAGGAAGATTTAGAAACGATGCTCAAGGCAGATGCGCGAGTTGAAAGTCATGAAATTGAAGGCGAGAAGTTAATCGTAAACGTCAATTCCTCGTTTACAACTCAACCATATGGCTTGCAGCAGCGCGCCCTAAGCGAATGGCACAATGTCTGGCAAGCGGCAAACTCCGGCGCAAAAAACGCCACCGTCATCGCCCAAAGCAGTGGCGATGAGATCGCCAAATGGACCGCAAGCGATGGCTACAAACCGAAAGTCAAAGCGAAAGAAACAACTGAGTAGTCAGTAGTCAGTAGTCGGTAGCTAGTTTCTGGTAGTCAATAGGTATTGGCACTTTTCAGTGTTCGATTTCGTTCACAAGTATTGAGCAGTGATTACATTATTCTGAACGCTTTTCTCAACGCTCAAATTGACAACGGACTACGGGCTACCAGCTACCGACTACCGGCTACTGCTTTTCCGCCATCTCTATGGCTTGCAACATGGCGCGAGCTTTGTTGAGCGTTTCGACATATTCGCTCTCCGGCACAGAGTCAGCGACGAGACCCGCACCCGCCTGTATATAGGTTTTTCCATCCTTCACCAGGATTGTGCGAATTGCTATGCAGGAATCGAGATTACCCGAATAATCCAGATACATGACGGCTCCACCGTAAATGCCTCTGCGCGACGGTTCCAGTTCATCTATAATCTCCATAGCGCGAACCTTCGGTGCGCCGCTCAAAGTCCCTGCCGGAAAACAAGCCGCCAGCGCATCGAATCTGTCCTTCCCCGCTCTGAGTCGCGCCTTGATTGCAGAGACCAGATGCATGACGTGAGAATACCTTTCGACAATCATCAGGTCCGTCACTTCGACAGAGCCGTAATCGGCAACTCGCCCTAAATCATTGCGCCCCAAATCAACCAGCATGACATGTTCAGCTACCTCTTTTTCATCGGCGCGCATCTCTTCGCCGAGCAACAAGTCTTCGGTCTCTGTCGAGCCGCGTTTGCGAGTTCCGGCTATCGGGCGATACTCAAGCCTCCTGCCGGTTGCACGAACTAACATCTCAGGCGATGCGCCTAAAACGAATTGCCCGTCCATCTTGAGAAAAAACATATACGGCGAAGGATTGACGACGCGCAGCGCGCGATAGACTTCAAACGGATGTGCCGAGAGAGCGACTTCAAAACGCTGCGACAAAACGACCTGAAAAATATCGCCTGCCGAGATGTACTCTTTCGCCTTCAATACTGCTTGCTCGAATTCGTCTTTCGTCATATTCGAGCGCACTTTCACAGGGTCTGTCAGCTCTGTGCGCGGCAATGGTTCAATCGCGTCTTCCAGGTGCGCTTCCATAGATTCTATGTCATCAATCGCGCGTTGATATTCGCTCTCTAAGCCTTCGGTCTTGCCATTGGTGAAGATGTTTGCGATGAGATGAATCTGATGACGGACGTGATCAAAGACCAGCAGGCGCGAATAGAACATCATTACCGCTTCATCAATATTCAAATCGTCAGGGTTTTTATCGGGAATCTTTTCAAACCAGCGCACTGCGTCATAGCCTATGTAGCCGACCGCGCCGCAAACAAACGGCGGCATATCGGGCAACTTCACGGGTATATGTTGACCTGCCATACGCCGCAAGACCGTGAGCATGGGCTGGTCTACTTCTTGCGTTTTATCTTCTGTTTCAATCGTGACTTTGCCTCGGTTGCTGCGAACAATCGTGTGCGGGTCGAAACCCAGGAAGGAATAGCGCGCCACCTTTTCGCCGCCTTCTACCGATTCAAGCAAAAATGAATAAGGGCTCAACCGTTCGATTTTCAGATAGGC
>JANMSG010000545.1:0-5437 GCA_031389065.1 Acidobacteriota bacterium
TTGCTTTCAATCGGTGGTCGGTAGTCGGTAGCTGGCAGCCGGTTAGTCAGTTAATATTAAATGGTTAAGTTATTGCTGTAGAATTATTACGTAAAAGGGTTTCCTGAAAAATAATTAAGCTACCAGCTACCGACTACCGACTACCAGTTACCGGCTACCGATTACGCGTCGTAGAGAGCGGCGATCAAGCAGCCGCGAGCCGTTCCCGTAAGCGGGTCTTTCGCCATGCGGATTTCTGAAATCGCCAGCGGGAATTTATCGCGCTCAATCGCCTGTTGAAATTTTTCAAGGAAGCCTTTCGGCATCGCCGTGCCGCCGCTCAAGACGATTGGCACAGGCTTTTCCGTGCCGGGCATATTTTTGGCTTCCGATAAGGCATTGCGAAGCGATTCAACCAGAGACAAAATCACATCGTCATAGTAAATGTGCAAGGCGTTTTCAAATTTATTCTCTGGTGCCTGCGATAAATCCAGGCTCTCTTCTTTGATGATACGAATGCGTGTGGCGACTTCGCCGGTTACCGAAGCAACGCTACGGTCAATGTAGTCACCGGCTTTGGTGATGCTGAAAGTCATCACGGGAATTGACATGAATGCCAGTGCGACATTGCACATACCGCCGCCGCAACTGATGCCTATGCCGCTGAAGTTCTCTTTCTCCAATTCCGCAAAGACGACCGCAAGACCTTCATTGACGCCTTTCGAATTATACCCTTTGGTGTCGAGGAGTTTTTTCAGCATCGCCTCGTGATAAACCAGGTCTGCTGCGGCGCTGCCGTCACGACCCGGACCGGGCACGCTGAAGCGGAGGTTTTCGCCTTTGCCTTCTTTTTTCAGCAGTTCATTAATGATCGCTTGAATCACCGCCATAGATTGTTCTTCGCCGGGATTGAGTGTTCCACTCATCATGGGTCGGCGAACTTCTATATTAAAAACATTGGCGAAGCGCCCTGCTTCGTTGCCATACACTTGCAGATTCGTTGACCCACCATTTAAGTAATAATGGATTTTATTTTGCTTGAGAATGTTTTCTGTGAACTTCGAGTAGGGCACGGTGATAAAGGCATTCAATTCGGTTTTCGTTTTCACATGATCAATCGCCCCTCCGGCTAAGACCAATCGGCTGGTTCCCACATCAAGGCCAAGCGCAGTGTTTTCGCTGGTTGCCGATTCTCTGGTTTCATTCTCTTTTTCTTTTACCATTTCTAAATTGCCTCCAAATTTTATTTCATGATATTCGAGCCTGACAGGCTCTGCATTCATGTCTGTGACAGCTTTCCTGCTTACTTTGAGTCTAACAGTTTTGCCAGTTATTATCGGCTTTGATGAACCATTGTTTTCAAGGACAGGGAAAAAACTACGCCTTTTCGGTCTCAATTTCAAACTGCCCAGACCTTTTATGTTGATTACATTTCCTGAGCCGACTTGATTGGAAATGATTTTCAGCGTTGCTTTAATTCCGCATGAAGCGGCGCGTTTGGTTAATCCCGTTCGCGCTGCCACTTCGTTTATCAGATCAGCCTTGTTCATAAAATAGTGAATAGTGAATAGTGAATAGTGAATAGTAACAAACTGTGTCTTAACCTGTACGGTCTGATTTAAAATGCTGGCGTTTAAATTTTTAATTAAGCAATTCCTGACATCACGATTCACTATTCACTATTCACTTTTCACTATTCACTGCTTTAAGGTCTTCTTCGCTCGTCAATCTTTCTTGATCAATGGCGTGTTGTTTGACATAGGCTTGTTGAAAAATTTCCCAAAGGGCGCGGCGCTGTTGTTCGATTACCACGCCGCTTTTCTTCGCGCTTTCCCACAATGCTGCATCGGCGCGGCTCAAACCGCTCCAGCGCTTGCCGCCGCCTGCCGAAAGGTACGCCTGATCGTAAGCGAATCCGAAGCGCGAGATGGCATACATCTCTGTCTCATATTTATTGGTCAAGCCCACCGCTTTAAAAGGAAAATTCGCCACCCAATCCGTGTGATGACCTAACAATTTGCTTGTCGGGTTGGTTGAAACCAATCCGTGTGTGGTGCAATTGGCGTCTTTGATTTGATACTTTGAACGCAACACGGCGGTCAAGGTGCGCGCCGCATAAATTTGCGCTTCGGTGATGCCGTCCGGCCCTTTGCCGGCTTCCGCCTTGCCTTCAAAACTGATTCCGAGAAAGCTGGAATTCAAGTTGATGTAAACGCTGCGCCCGTCGCTCCAGATCGAATTGCCCGCGTGATGGGCTACCGATTCGTCACTGACAATGCGATAGATGCGCCCGAATCTGTCTATGATGTAGTTATACAATTTGTGGCTGCGCGTATACTCCATCAGCGATTGTGAATTGTGCACCAACGAGGCGTTGTATTTGTCCGTGAAAGGCAAAAGATCGCTTTCGGTTAAGTGATAAATAATGCCTACAGGTTTTGACATCAACTCGAACTCGTCGGTGCCTTTTGCGAGTTTGTCTACATCGAAGCGATAAAACTTGCGCTCGGCGTTGGTGGTTTCAAACTCTTTCAAAATTCGCGCGCCGTTGCTGTACTCTTCAAAGCCCTCGCTCGTTTTAACCAGCCAAACTTTGTCAAGCGGCAATTCCGCTTCCGAGCCGATATCCGAAACGGCTTTGCTTGGGTCTGCCGGTTCACCGGTTTCCGTTTGCGTGATGCTCTTTGCAACGGTTGGGCTTGAGAAACTGCTGATGGCTTTTGACGCGACGAAAACCACTCCGACGCCTGCCGCAAGCGCAAAGACTACACAAACGGCATAAAAGAGCAGGCGAATACGATAGAGCATGGAAGTCATGCGCAACGCCAGAGGAACGCGACTATTGAGCGGAAGAATTTTCAATAGTTCGAGAATGAGGTTTGCTCTTTCGGGCAAGCTTCCGACGAACGGCAACTTCATCAACAGGGTGTCGGGCTGAGAAGTTTTCAAAACATTGTGGAGAAATTTCAAGCGCAAGACAGGCGATTCGATATACCTGGCATATCGGTCAACGATTTTCATATACGTGCTGTCCTGGCTCTTCAAATCCTTCATGGCTTCTCATCCCGTCTTAAGAATTACTGTAATCGCAGATGACTAACTGTAGGTTCAATCCCGTTGCTTTGGCTCGCTGTTTGGCTTGCGCCGCATATTTTTCGGCCTCGGTGGGGTTCACAAATCTTCCTACGCGAACGCGGAACCACTGGCCTTTTCCGGCAATATTTGCCGAGGCAATATAGGCAGGGACACCGGAACGAATCAACTTTTCGGAAAACTCGCTTGCCGCTTGTTGGGATGGAAACGACGCGGCTTGCAACGAATACTTGCCTTGTCCGTTTTGCCCTTCGAGATTGGTTGTTGCATCCTTTGGTATCTCTGATTTGTCTGCAGGCGTGGCTTGCGTTGTCGGAGGGGTTGCAGCATTCGTAGGCGTTTCTTGCTGTGGTGCAGGAGAGCTGTTTTCCGGAGTCTTTTCCGGTTTCATCGGTTGCGTCGGTTGTGAGTTGTCTTCGACGTTTGCGCCTGCGCGTTGTGTTGCATTCGGCGTTGTGCCGCTAAAGTACGGCTTATAGACAAACCAGTAACCTGCTGCCACAAACGCAATCAGCGCCACCGCCGCAAGCGCCATCAACGGTTTAAGCAGCGAACGTTTCTCTTCTTGCACCATCAGGACGGGATAATTATCCATCGAATCGTCCCAGGCTTGCGGCAAATCTCCGGTCATCGGTTGGCCTGTTTGATAGGCACCTTCCTGCGGATAGAGCGGCGCAACTTCTTGCGGATCAAAATGCTGTGGAGCAACTTCTTGTGGAGAGAGCGACGCAACCTCTTGGGTTTGGAATGGCTCGGCTTCTTGCGGGTAGAGCGGCACAGCTTCTTGCGTATGCAAATTTTCAGGAACGACGAATTGGTTGACTGCAGGAACGACAAAGAAATTTCCGTCTTGCGACTGCCTCTCCGGTTCTCTTTCGTATTGTTCAACGGTAGGCGCGTTGCTTTGTGGCGGATTTACAAAACCAAGTTCACGAAAAGAGTATGGGCTTTTTTCTGCCTCTGGAACATATTGGTCTTCAACCTTTTCATCTGCTTGAATGGAATCATCGGTAAATTTTTCTTCCGTTTGCAAATAATTGGCTTCAACCTTTTCATCTGCTTGAACATAATCATCTACAAATTTTTCTTCTGCCTGAACAGGATCAGCTTCAAGCTTTTCTTCCGCTTGGATGAAAAATGTTTCGCTCGCTTCTACTACTTGAGCAGGCGTCGGCTCAGACTTTTCTTCGGTGTGAAAGAAAACCGGTTCTGGAGAAGAATTAGCAGAAGACGCAAAAGAACTGATGTCGGCATTTCCTTGCGCGTTTGGTTGAAGCATTTGATCCGCAGTGATTTCAGCAACTGATACCGGTGGATCAAATTCCATAGCCGATTCGTTCACATAGGCTTGAGGAGGTGTTTCGGCAATGGCTGTTTGCTGTTGCGAACCTTGAGCTGGAGTAGAAGGTTTTTGAGCATCAACAATAACCACAGAACCGGCTACTGCTTGCGGCAAAATGGTTGCCAGCATTGCGCGACACTGATCGCACAAGCGAGTCGGAAGCGGGTTACTGTTTGCAACAGCTCCCGCAGGGCTTTTGCATAAAGGACAGATTGAACTGGCTATCGTGGTTTGCATAAAATGCTCTCTGTGTAAAACTCTGATTTCAGATGATAAGTAACCTGCGTACAGCTTCAATACCCTTGAAATCAGCTTATGAAATTAGGTCTTCTTGGGGCTACTTATAGAGTTACTGTGGGGCAGAAGCTCCAGCGGTTCGATTATATCACAGGGGTGAGTTTTTACAATACGACCTGAAAAGTCGCGTTTCCTGTTTCACTTCTACAGCACACTTCCGTGCCTCTAGTCCGGTTTCTTGGCGCTTTTTTTCAAAGAGGTAATGTACTCTTTCAGTTCTTCGCGGTCGTCTTCGTCAAGGCTCAAAAACTCTACGCCCAGACCGACATCTTTCTTTACATAGCGGACGCGAGAGACGGCAATCACTCGGTGTTTATTGGGTAATTCAAATCGAACGACCATTCGCGTCCCGGCTCGTATCGGTTCTTCCGTGGCGATGAATACCCCGCCCAGGCTGATGTTTGCCATGTTCCTTCTGATACGAGAAGGACCGCTGCTGCTGTTGGTCAATTCATATTCGACTTGTGCCGTTGCTTCTGTACGCTCATATTTGCGACGGTCGGCAGGATTCGCGCTTTTCATCGGTTTCATATCTTTCTTACTTGTTGAAGTTCTATGGGTCAAGAGACTTCTCTTACTTGCTTAAATATATATTAATAACTAAGGGACTTACTTCCTGCTGATTATCGTAGGAGCCGAACTCAATTTGTAAAATAACAGTTACACAAGCCGAGCCCTCTTGACAAGGCAATTCTGCAAGCCGAAGCAATTTGCGGAGCAAGGCTG
>JANMSG010000546.1:0-4993 GCA_031389065.1 Acidobacteriota bacterium
CCACAGAGGGTCGCCCGTACAGGTCGTTTCAGAAGAAATCTTTTTCTTAAAGTCTATAGCATCTTTGCTCAATAATTGCCCACAAATATAGCGACCCAAATTTGGGGAGGAGAGAAAACAAATGGATCAACCAGAAAATCAAATAGATCAATCAGAACATCAACCAGAAAACAATGCGCCGATTTATGACGTGCCTCACATACAACCACAAGATGTTCCCGTAGAACCTGCGCGAATGAGTTGGATTCAACGACTCTACGGGGTACTGCTCTCGCCTGGCGAAACCTTCACAGATATTAATCGAAAGCCGACAATCATTGTGCCCCTGCTCATCGCGATAGTCGTTACGGTGGCTGGCACGATGTTCTTTAGCTGGCGTGTAAACCCTGATTGGGATCGCTTTGCCCGCGAAGCAATCAAGAAACAGGAAGCCAAGGCAGGGCAAACGTTTCCTCCTGAGCAAGTTGATGCGCAAGTGAAAGGAACAGTATTTGTCGGAAAGATTTTCCCGCTGATAGCTGCTGCCATTACGCCGATTGGATTTTGCATTTATGCAGGTGTATTAGCGCTCGGGATGATGCTGATTCAGGCGAAGACAACTTTCAAAAAAATACTCTCTGTAGTGATCTGGAGTAATTGTGCGATTTCTATAATCGGAGTGGTCGTCTTGGCTGCATCATTGATGGCGCGTGACAGAGAGAGTTTAAGCCAGATTAACCCGATGGAACCGGGCAATATCACAGCAACAAATCTATCCATTCTTTTACCGGAAGGTTCTTCTACGGCGGTTAAAACTCTGGCAGGTTCTTTTGACCTATTCGCAATCTGGTTATTGATACTTGTGTCCATAGGACTTGCTGCGGTTGCAGGCTCACGCAAAATCAAAACCAGTAAAACTGCGACAGTCGTTTTTGGGATTTGGTTTATCTGGATACTCATTGGCGCAGGGCTGGCTTCACTGAGAGGCTGATGGGTAATGTGTAGGCGTAGGGATAAGCGCAAAAGCTTCTTCCCTACGCCTTGATCTACTCGTAACGCAGAGCTTCAATCGGGTCAAGGCGCGCCGCTTTCATTGCCGGCCAGATGCCGAAAAACAGACCTACCGAACACGAAACAACGATGCCGGTAATGACTGCCCATAACGGAATTGTCGAAGGCAGAGTCGGCGCCAGCATCTTCAAGATCAAACTAATCAACCAGCCGACGAAGATGCCAATTAAGCCTCCGATGCCTGTAAGAGTCACGGCTTCGGTTAAAAATTGCCAGATAATATCGGCTTTTTTGGCACCAATAGCGCGACGAATGCCTATCTCTTTGGTGCGCTCGGTGACGCTGACCAGCATGATATTCATGACGCCTATACCGCCGACCAACAAGCCCGCCCCTGAAATCGGCACGACAATGACGCTTGCCCCAAAGGCAATTTGATTGAGGATTTCGAAGATGCCTTCCGGCGTCGTCAAGCCGAAATTATTGGACTTGTTAACCGGAACCCCGCGTCTGCGCCGCATCAACTCTGTGACTTCATCGGTCATTTTTCCAAATAACTTGGATTTCGCTTTCACGATGATGGTGATGTCTTCAATTTCAGGATGTTTCGATTTCAGCGTTTCAAAAGGCACAATCAACTGGCGATCTTCTACCGCATCGCCGCCGAAAAGTCCGCCCGGCGCTTTCTCCATCACGCCAATCACTCTGAAAAGCTGCCCGTCTATATCGATCTCTCTATCAATCGGATCGAGTCCGCCATAAAGCGTTTCGGCGACGCTTGCGCCGATAACCGCGACTTGGGCTTTGTGCTGTTCCTCAACCGGTGTGAAGAATCTGCCGTATTGAATATAGACATTGCGTAATCTGTCGTAGTTACTCCAAACCCCTATGACGAGCGGGCGATTGGCTTCGGTGCCTCTGAACTTGACTGTCGGGGAATTGCCAAACGGAGCGAATGAACCGACGACCAGTTGAGGGGTTGCGCCTTCGACGGAAGGCAATTCGGCTACGGCTTGCGAATCTTCAAGGGTGATATCTTTTCGCATACGCTCTTCTTGCGAAGGTCTGCCGCGCATGCCTATGGAATCCATCTTGGAAACAAAGATGAGATCTGGACCGAATCGTTCTGTTTGGTCAATAACGAATTGACGCAGCCCTGTCAAAAAAGACGAGATTGCAATCACTGTCATCACACCGCCGATAACGCCTGTCATTGTGAGCGCGGAACGAACTTTATGCGTTCTGAGGGTGTCGAACGCCATTAAAATGTTTTCGCCGATTTCTTGAATTCTCATAAGCAGTAGTCAGTAGGCAGTAGCCGGTAGTCAGTAGTCCTTGGTGACCGAGCAGTTTATAGAACCGCCCACCGACCACTGACTACCGACTACTATCTTAATCAGCGCGCAGCGCAGTGATCGGGTCGAGCTTGGCGGCGCGATTCGCCGGATAAATGCCAAAGAACAAACCGGTCAAGGTTGAAACGCCGATTGCAATGATTGGCGCATAGAAGGGAATCGCTACCGGCACCGGAACGAATTTTCCGACAATCGTCATCACAATAATAGCCATCAGCAAACCCATAACGCCGCCCATCATCGAAAGCATCGCGGATTCGACCAGAAATTGCACGAGAATATCGCGACGGGTTGCGCCTAACGATTTGCGAATGCCAATCTCTCGGGTGCGCTCTGTCACAGTGGCAAGCATAATATTCATAATCACGATGCCGCCGATGACGAGCGAAATGCCTACGACTGGGAAGGCGACCGAAGCGACGGTTTTGGTAATTGTGCCGAGCGTCTGTTCGGTCGTTTCGTCTGAGGTAATGGCGAAATCGTCCGGCTGATTGTAGTCGCGTTTATGTCTCGTTCTCAGCGCCATACGCACTTGATCTTCGACGGCTGCAATCGGTGTCCCTTCACGCGCTCTGATCACAAAAGTTAGAGAACGACGACTGCCAAACACTTTCAAATAATTTGACATAGGAATATGCACAAAGTTGTCTTGCGAAAAACCGAGAACGGTTCCCAGAGCTTTGGCTACGCCGATGACGCTATATTCGTTGCTGCCAATCTTGATGACTTTGCCTAAAGGGTCTTGTGAGGGAAAGAGTTTTGTGGCGACTTCCGCGCCCAGATAGGCTACGAATCTGCGGTTCTCTTCGTCGGCATCTGAAATATAACGACCTTGCACAACTTCGACATTGGTTAAATAAATCAGGTTTGGAGTAACGCCTTGCGTGCCAACTCCTTCAACAGCATTGTTGCCAAATTTGACGGGCTTCGAGCCGCCATCCTGCGCGCCAATCTGTTCGGCAAGCGTGACGATTTCGCGCAAGGCGTAAAGGTCTTCCATTTTCAGGTCTGGATTCTTACGATAGGCTTCCTGGAATTGTTGGAAATCACCGAACGTCATACTCGCTTTTTGCACGCGAAAAACGCCGGTACCGAGCGTGGCAATTTTCTCTTTGATGTAAACATTGGCGCCTTCTATGACCGTCGCCACAGCCGTGACGACAAAGACGCCGATGATGACGCCGAGCAGCGTTAAGAAGGCACGCAACTTGTGCGACAGGATAGAGGAAATAGCAATTGAAGCTGCTTCTAAAAATTTATACATGCGTTGATTTAAGGGTTGAATTTAATAGCCACTGAATCGTTTCAAGGTTGGATTATAGCAAGTAGAAGCGAAGACACCTAGCGAGTCACTCAAATATTGCGGCGAATCATATTTCTTGTTGGTCATCAAATCCTTAACTTTGATATTGCTTACAAAGGCGTGATAAAACTTGTAAAGTTCTTTTTTGTTTGGCGCTTGAAACAAAATCATGATGCTTGCACGGGGGCGTTAAAACGCCATCATTTGACGAGATGATCTCGGAAATTCTTTTGGTATTCGGAAAGAGATAAGGTTGATTATGAGAATGTCGGCTGCCGCAGCTAAAGGGAAACTGAACCAGTCGCTTGCAGCGGATGAAAAGCTGGGTGCGGAAAAATCTACAGGCAACCCCTACATATGGGAAGGCTTGATGGTAGCAACTCTATTACTTGTGCTTGCCTTGCAACTGAATATGAGCGCGCGCCGCGAATCGGCGACTATGGATGAGCAGAATCACATCGCTCGTGGACTCGCCTATTTGCGGACGGGCGACACGCGATTAAACCATACTCATCCACCTTTGATAGACGCGATCAGCGCGCTGCCGCTTGTTCTGGACAGCCATATCAAATTGCCGCTCGAATTCCCTTCATGGCAAACCTCTAATGTTTACGCCTTTGCTGAAGACTTCCTCTGGAATGTAAATATAGATGGTCCTTTAATTGTTGGTCGTGCGCGACTGCCCATCATGTTTCTCACCCTGCTGTTAGGCATAACTTGTTACGCCTGGGCGCGCGAGTTGTATGGCGTTTATGCAGGATTTGCCGCGCTCATCCTGCTGACGTTTGATCCCAACATCCTAGCTCATGGGAAACTTGCTACCAATGATATAGGGCTGGCTCTCTTTTCAACGGTATCGCTCTATGCGTTTTGGCGATTGTTGCAAAAGCCTATCTGGCAACGTGCGATGATGGCGGGAGTCGTTCTGGGATTGGCTTTCACCGCAAAATTCTCTGCGCTATTTCTGCTTCCAGCGCTGGCCTTGATGACAGGTTTTGATTACTGGATGAATTCTCCAAAACCACGAAATACGCAATTCTTCATCAGAGCGATTGGCTTTTATGGAGCGGTGGTTTTGGTGGCAGTATTGGTTGTATGGGCAGTATATGGCTTCAAGCTGGGCCCTTTGCACGAAGCAGGGCTTTGGTTTCCCGCGCCCGACTTTATTAACGGTGTACGCAGGGTTATCGGTCGTGTTGATGCCGGGAACCCGTCTTTTTTGTTTGGCGAGTTCTCTGCAAATGGATGGTGGTATTACTTTCCATTGGCTTTTGCAATCAAGACCCCGCTGCCGTCGCTTTGTTTGATTGGCGCGGGCTTCGTCACGATGATCTGGCGGCGCGCC
>JANMSG010000548.1:0-4310 GCA_031389065.1 Acidobacteriota bacterium
TCCATTGGCTGAGCGCTTCTTGAATGGTGTTGAAGACGCCCTCTTTTTCTTTGCTGCCTTTTTTACTCACTCGATAAACGGTTGCGCCTTCAGGCTGCGAAAGCGCCCTTCGGTATTCGCCGCCGCCAATGTCTGCGCTGAAAGCATATTGATAAGAGACCTTGACGCCTCGTCTGGGCAATTGCCCCGGCGGAAAAACGATGCGTCCGAGCTTCGGGTCAACGGCTATTTTGTCTTGCGGAGCGCGATAAATTCTCTGACTTAAATCTGCGGGAATGATTCTCTCGCGGGGTATCGGTTGTCGGGCATTTTTATAAGGCCAATCGGGCGCCCAAATCACCAGACTTTTCCCTATGCCATAATAATCAGCCGAGGCTTGCCTGCGTTCGACCTCTTTTGTCACCCATTCTTTGCCTTCAAGAATCTTTTCTTGAACCTTCACACGTTCTTCAAAAGCTCGCCGTCGAATCGGCACAGGCAGATTCAACTCCTCCGCTATATGCGTTGATTCGGTTTCAGATTGCGGGCGATTATAGAGCTGCGTGTTATGGCCAATCGCACTAAAGGTGTAAACGTGCGGCCCTATGTCGTCCAATCCATGCGCAGAGGTCTTGGTCACCGTATAAGATTTTAAACGCCAGACGAACACACAGACGCTGGGAATGTTGTAGCGACCTTGCCAGTGACTAGAAGCGATGCGACGCACATCAACCGTATGAGCCAATGAATCGAAGGCGCTACCCATCACATCAAGCGCGTTGCCGGCGCGCAAATTTGCCGTGCGCCCTTGCCACGGTTGCAGGTGATTGATGTGTTGAGTCCAGCCGAGCAGTTTGTAAAACTCGACAACGCGAGTTGGCCAAAGCGCCACATCGCCCGCCAGATTTTCCAACAATGACAGAGCGCCTTTGCGACGACGATTGCGAATCGTATCGGCAACATCGCGGCGCGGAATCAAAATCTTGTTGAGTTGTCTGGCTTGTGATGCACTCACAGCGCCTTGATTTCCCGCTTCGTTCACGGGTTTGTAACCAATCAAATCAGCGATGTAAGGCACGACCCAATCTTCGCAGGTTTCGATAAACCAGTTTTCATAAAGCCCTGCGATGTCCTCTTCAACCAGGTTGACTTGCTCGGCGATGACTTGCAGGAGCGCGCGCAAGGGATAACCTTGATCCGCGTCGCGTGAGCGATAGACAGCAGGAAGCAATTCGTACAAGCGGTCAAGCGATTGACTCATTTCGTCACCTCCGGTAGCTGATTGAGAATCAGCGTGTCCGTGACATTCGGCGTCAGGAAAGCTAGCTCGGCGGGTTTGACAACACCCGTTTCAAATCGCGCCGCATTGACTCTGATATATTGGTTTGGCGCGGCTGGCACATCCGGCGGTTGTTTGCCTTCGAGAATCTGAATCACCTTGTCTTCGCTAACAAAATCCAGCGTGTCCACATCCACAAAAGCGACTCCTTCGACCTTTTGAATGGCGCTGATGACTTCACTCAAAAATACCGACTGCCCCAATTCACGTTTATCGAAACCGAATGTATCGAGCAGCGCAGCGCGAATCTTCGGCTCGACCTTTTCCCATAAATAGTCAGGCAGTATGGCGACACCGGCGCTGATGCGCAGAGCCATCAAAGCGCGTACATCGAGTTGAAGTGCTTGATAAGCGTCGCCGAATTTATGCAGCGCCTGGCGCAGGTTTTTATAGAGGTCTGATGTTTTATCAATCGGAATGTCGTCAACTCCTGCGATGGTCAGGTGAACAATCTGGCGATGCCCGTTTGATAGACGCGCCGCCGAAGCTTTGCCAACGCCTGCGAAGGTGCGCGCGAAATCGGCGTAATCTTGCGTCGAAACCAGACGGTCTAAAGCCATCACCGCAAGTGGCACGTTACGACGCGCAAGGTCGCGGCTCTCTTTGTCCGCGCCGCCCGTGGCTCGCAAAGGATTGATGACCTCTTTGACGCCCAGAGGTTTTGTTAAGGGCAAACTGATTTGCTTTTCTTTGACGTTGCCGCCTTTGCCTATGCCGCTGCGATAGACGGCAGTGATGTTTTCAATACCTGTAGGCAAGCGCGCCCCTTGTTTGCCATTGCCGAAAACAATAGTCGTCTTGGCGTCGTCGTCCGTCAGGGTTACGAAATTATGGTCGTTTGGCAAAAGACCGGCCAACGTCTCCGTTTCGTGCCACTCGACTCCGTTGACACGTACTTTCAAGGTGCTGGCGATGCCTTCGGTTGTGGGCGCAGAAACGTAAGTCAGCGGTGGTTGTTTGAGCGTGAATTGTTGCAGAGCTTTACTGGCGTCGCCGCTGCCAAGCGTTTCATTGCGGGTTTCGCCGTTCGTTGCTTTGACGACGTTGCCATAGATTTTCAAGGTCTTGCGTTGATAGCACAAATCTTTGGCGTTTGGCTCTTTGAGCGTGCGGTCAAGTTTGATAAACGTATGCCTTTTATCGCCGGGCAGTTCGGCTGTTTTTCCGTCTGCCACTTGCGTCTGTCGGACTTGATGAACGACATCAGCAAGCATTGCCAGTTCGCTACTTTGCACGGCGCTGGTGCCTTCTATCACACGTTCGCCGGAGATGATCACCCAGCCGCCTGCTTGCAACTCGCCGTAAAACCCGTCCAGCTCAATGTATTCATCATTGCTGCAGATCTCCTTTTCGATAGGCTCTTCGGCTAGCTCCAACTCTTCACTTTGCGCGTAAACAATCGTCTGCCTGATGATTTGAAATTCCTTATTGGTTCTTGCCTGCTCCGGAGCGATGGCTACAAAGCCCAGGTTATCGGGCGGCGGCGGGGGCTGCTCCACAGGAACCTCCGGCTTTATTCTCAGCCAATCATTAGCCAATTTGATGCGAGTTGTTTTGCCTGTAATTCCATACTCTGCTCTTGTGCTGCCGCTGTTTACGGCGTCAACTCTGGTGATGAGCTTTACGCCATCGGCACGCCTTATGCGATTAGAAAAATCCCCTGCGGGCAAGGCACTTGTATCCACAACAATCCATGAGTCGGGCAATATCTTGTCATAGCTGGAATCAAGAAAAACGGTGTCGAGGAGCTCTGTTTGTGAGAAATCATTCTCGGAAATGCGGCTGATGATTTCCCATTCGCCAATGACTTGAATTTCTCCGCCCTCTCTGGGAATCGCTATGCGCTTTGCGGTGTTGTGACCAAAAAGCGAAGCAACCTGTCGGAAGGCGTAAACCTTGATTCCCGATTGCGGTGTGACCTCCGCATTCGCCCAGGCAACAGACAGATACCTGTTCCATTCGGGATTAAATACTTTCAGCAATTTCAAATTGTTTTCCGCTTGCGGAGCAAACGAACTCGCAAGGTTGCGCTTGAGTTGCAATGAATTAGCCAGCGTTGGCACAGGCGTTGGCTTCAGTGATTCAAGCAAGCCTGTTATGGATACGGTAGGCTTGATGGCTGGTGTGGGTGGATTGGAACTTGCCGCATTGGTATCGGGCAGCGCTTTAACCATCGTGCGGTCAGCCTCTGCATCGGTTTTGATTTCAGTGACGCGGAATAAATTAGTATTCGCTCCATCAACGATCAGCAGTCTGTCGTTGACTTTCAAGTTGGTGGTGATTCCTTTGAGCCAGATCGCCTTGTTTGTGGCGATGCTTTGTGAAGTCTGCGGCTGCGACATCCTGGGTTTCAGCAGATTCCACTGGACGCGAGCCTTCAAGGGTTCGGAAGTCTCAAAGGTTTGCGGCAACTCATTGGGCCCCGGAACGCTCTGCGATTTTGCTCCGGCGGGAATTTCGACAGGCTCGCTCTTGTCGTCTAAGGTGTAAGCCAGATAAACGCTCGCTGCGACACCGGGACGAGGTTTGTAACCGACCATGCGCGCCAACTCTACAATCGAACGGCGCTCGGTAGCGGTACGCAAATAGCCTTCGTTGGCGATGCGTTCCTGATAAAAAGTCAATACGTCTGCGACCATCGCCCAGCCGTCAAGCAGAGCAATTGCCGGGTCGCTACTGTCGCGCGTCTTCAAATTTTGCAGCGGATAAATTCTGCTGGTTAGCGGCTTGCCTTGAGCATCAAATTCATCCGTAGGAATATCCAGATAGAGATTCGACAACCGCGCCTTCATGGTTTCGAGAAACGTGGCGTGAACCCCTGCGCGATAATTTATGGCGCTCAAACCCGGACGATTGGTAATCGTCGTCGGGGTTAAAACTTCAATTCCTTCGCAACATCCGCAGGAAATTTTCATAACCCATCTCCGTTATTGAGAACCGTAATTGATTACGGCCTAAACTTTGAAATCCCTGTACGGGCGACCCTCTGTGG
>JANMSG010000553.1:0-7355 GCA_031389065.1 Acidobacteriota bacterium
CGACTTTAATGCCTGTGCCAATGGCACCGTTTTCCTGATTGATTTGCGAGGCCTGGCTTACGACTACCGCTTGACCATTGATCATCCAAGTGCCAATCCAGTTCTGCGGCATAGTTTGAACCAAGCCTTTGAACTTGAGGAAGGTTCCTGTCTGATTGCCATTCCCGTTCGCATTGCCATTAGTATTTCCGTTTCCATTCCCGTTGGCGTTGCCATTTCCATTGGCATTACCGTTACCATTTCCATTGGCATTGCCATTGGAATTACCGTTCCCATTGGCGTTTCCATTTCCATTAGCATTGCCGTTGCCATTAGTGTTGCCGTTCCCGTTCGCATTGCCATTGGCATTTCCGTTGCCATTGCCATTGCCATTTGTATTTCCGTTGCCATTGCCGTTACCGTCTTCAACTCTGATTCTAGTAGCGTCAACAGAACCGTCTGCGCGGCTATCTCCTCTGACTTCAACGGTCACACCTACGTTTATATTTCCTCGAATTTCCGTTGCATTGGTAACGTGAACAGTACGACCACCAATGCGCCAATCACCCATCAAGCCACTGTTTGGCAAACTCTCTACCCTGGCGGTAAATTCAGTAGACGAAGAACCGCTGCCTCCACTGCCACTGCCACCAGAACCACTACCGCCGGAACCATTGCCGCTGTGACTGCTAATAGCTTGCTCGGTTTCTTCGTCATCGCTAACGCCGTTGGCATTCGCATCGCCATCTTGTTTGTTCAAAATGCCGTCGCCGTCTCTATCGTCATCGTCTACATTGGCTATTCCATCGCCATCTATGTCTTTGTCGTCATAATTGGAAATTATGTCGCCATCAACATCATCATCAATGCCGTTATCAAGACTATCGCTGTCAACGTCCGTATCAATGCTGTTGGGCGCGCCATCGCCATCAACATCTGTGTCATTTGCGTTTAGTGTGCCATCGCCATCAACATCAGGGTCTATCGCGTTAGACATGCCGTCGGCATCAATATCAAGCATTTGTTTGCTCGCATTGCGATGATTGACGCGCATACCCATCAACGCTGAGAGCATCTTGTTCTGCGCCGATTTCAGATCAACGCCCGAACGGGTTATCACTTCATCCAAGCCTGCGCCCGTAGTGGTTGCCTCAAGCACTTGCTCAAGGCTCTGGTTTGTGAGGTGAGCAACAATCGCTACAGGAGCTATCGCTCTCAACCCTTCGCTGCGCGCAAGCAATTCCTGTTCGGAGATTTGGCTATGAGCCGCTAAGACGTGAGCGGCAAGCTCAGCGCCTGCCTTTCGATCAACCTTCCCAGTCTCCTTTGCAAGTTGATTAGCCAGCTTTGTCAGAGGTGTCGCATCAATCTGGTCTACGGAGCCTTGTCCTGAGACCAATGCTTGAAAGCCCCACAGTGGCAAAGCAACGATCAGGAGCAGTCGGCTGACCGACAGAATCCAGTGAATCGCTTTCCTTTTTGATTTCATTTTTTATCCTCTCTCTTATGAACTTCTACAACCTTTTTTGAGCCTGCCAGGTATCGTCAAAAAATCTTTATGAATTTCCTCTACCTACGGTTGCAGACTCCTACATATCTGTAGAGCTATTTTTGTTGTAAAAAATACACGGAGAACTGATGTCTTGACACATTTTATTTGTCAGCTTGATTGAGCTCTGAAAGAGCGCCATTCGATAGCCCAGCGCATCGCGCTGGGTGAATCCGCCGAGTAAGTCTCAAGCCCTGAAAGGGCGAAACACCTAATTTCGCCCTTTCAGGGCTTGGAAAAACCATCGAATTGGTAACCCAGCGCGATGCGCTGGGCTGGTGAATTTCGCACCTTCGGCGCTTTTCAACACATTTTCAAAAAGTGTCCAGACATCAGCACGGAGAAAATATTTATATGCGGCGCGTGAAGTTTTTTTTATAAACAAACAACCGGCTCTTTACCGAAGATTTGCGCAAAAAAATTAAAGGGAGCCGTTTTTCTTCGGCTCCCTTCGATAAGTTTCTTGATGATGAAACGCTGTAGTTTTTCCGCTTCAGTTTCAGTCTTCGACTTTGATCCGCTCGGCATCAACAGAACCATCTGCACGGCGCGAGCCTCGGACTTCAACTCTTTTACCTACGGCAATATTGCCATCTGATTCGTCAATTTCAGTTGAAGATGAAACATGAACTGTAGTGCCGCCAACTACCCAATCACCGATCAAACTACCTGACGGCAAACTCTGAATGGTAGCCGTAATCCTTGCCGAAGACCCTCCGCCGCTCCCCCCGCTGCCGCTTCCACCTGAGCCACCGGAACCGCCGCCTGAACCGGAACCGCTGTCGTCCTCGTCTTCGACTTTGATCCGTTCGGCATCAACAGAACCATCGGCGCGGCGAGTGCCTCGGACTTCAACACTTACGCCTACGGCAATATTACCTTTTGATTGATCAATTTCGGTCGCAGAGGAAACATGAATTGTGGTGCCGCCAACTTGCCAGTCGCCAAGCAAGCCATTTTGCGGCAAGCTTTGAACAAGAGCTGTGAAATCTGTTGATGACCCACTTCCGCCACTACCTCCGTTACCGCCGCCGCCAGCAGCTTGAAAATCGCCTTGCAAGACAACTTGTCCGGCTTGATTGCGAACTTCTATGTGGCGTATGCCAGACACCGGCTGAAGCACTTGCGGGAGCATTCCTTCATCGCTTCTATACTCGACTTTGAAATGACCTGATTGTGCAGTCGCTGAACCTAGCTGCACGCCATCGGCTACGATGGTATAGGTGCCAGCAGGTAAATTGTCACCTTCGACCCTAAGTTCCTGCCGCCCAGATTCGATTTTGGTTTCTGCCGAGCCGCTCGCCTGCGGAATCACTCCGGTTGGCGAAAGCGCTATTTCTTTCTCGGAAGATTGTCCGCTTCCACCTGTGCCGCCGCCCGGAGTCGCAGTAAAGTCTCCTTCAAGAACCAAGCTACCTTGCGGGTTGCGAACTTCTACGCGTTGGATTCCGGTTACCGGATTTAATGCGGCAGGCAATGCAGGATGACCGCTGCCCGGCGGCGTCGAAAATTCTATCTTCAATCCGCCGAAGCTATCGGCAGTTGCTGTCGTACTGGAATTGCCAGTTGAGCTGTTGATGACGATGTTGTATGTGATGCCCGGTCTTATGCCGTTTGCTTCTAATTCAAACTCCTGCTCGCTGGTCGTGATTTTGTATTCTGCTTCGCCGCGCGCGGCAGGCTCAACGCCAGTCGGACGCAAAGCAATCTCTACGTGATTTGACTGCGGGGTGCCTGGCGCAAGATCCAAACTGCGAAGCGCTTCAAGCGGATTGATTCTTCCTTTTCCAAGTTTGCCGGACAAGCTTTGATTCTTTTCATCAACGGAAACAGCGGTTGTTTCAATCACCTTTCTCGCGTCAGCCGTTGATCTTCTTTCAAGGATAAGCGCGGCTTGTGCGGCAACAAAAGGCGCGGCAAAAGAGGTACCGCTCCACATTGCATAATCGCCGTTGCTACCGCCGGGAAAGGTGCTGAACAAGCGAACGCCCGGCGCAGAGACTGACACATTGCTTCCGAAATTCGAGAAGGCAGCTTTGCGGTCGTCATTATCAAGCGCGGCTACACCTATGGTTTCGGTGTTCCAGGCGGCAGGAAATCGTGGTCTCGCATCGGTGTTGTCGTTTTCGTTGCCAACTGAGGCGACCAAGACTGCGCCGCGCTGTATGGCGTAAGCAATCGCATCGTGAACAATCCTGGAGTCTTCGACAGAGCCGAAGCTCAAATTGATGACTTTGGCACCGTGATCTGCGGCATATTTGATGGCTTCGGAAACCGTGAAAGCGTCGCTCAAGCCATCTGAATCAAAAGCCCGAATCGGCATGATAATGGCGTCAGGCGCAACCAGAGTTATGATGCCAGCTATGAAAGTTCCATGCCCAACGACCGAGGTTTGCGGACTGGAAACGCCTTTGTCGGACGGGTCGCCATTATTTGCTACAAAATCCCACCCGTTCACATCGTCAATCAAGCCGTCGTTGTCATCATCAAAGCCGTTTGCAACCTCTGCATTCTGTCTTTCATCCTTCCAAAGATGTGAGGCGATTTTCGGATGGCTTCGATCCACGCCTGTGTCAATGACCGCGATGATTATGCCTTTACCGGTGGAGCGAACTTGCGCGGCGGCAATATTGAGTTGCGCGAGGATTTGTTGCTCGGTGTAGGAAGCGGAATTTTGCCCATTTGTCGGATACCCATCGGGGAAACCTAAGTGGGCGCGCGCAAATGAAGTGATTGGATTTAAGACAACCGGGTTCAGCGCAACACTCAATACATCCGGGTCGTTAGAAAGTCGCTTGCGCCATTTGACCTCTTTCTTGCCGTTGGGCGTGCGCAGTCTGTAAAGATTGGTTCCATAAATTCTGCGAATCGTTGTCGTTTCCCAACGGGCATTGATAGTTTCAATGGCTACGCCGGTCTTCAATTCAACGATCAGTTCGCCTTTGCGAAACTCCGTTTCGGGCGCTGCCGATTGTGCAGCAGCAGGAATCAATGGCAACAATAAAAATGCGAGTAAGAAAAACGATTGAATAAAATTCGATAACTGCTTTATCTTCATAACTACCTCATTACATACTTGCAGATTCCGTATCACCCATCAAGACGAATGGGGCCCAGTAGTACGGATGCCCGTAAGCATCTTTGATCGCCAGTTGCGCCTTCCGCAAAGCCGCGCGTTTGGTCTCTCCAGCTTTAATATTGGTGTACATCTGGCGCATTAATTCTGTTGTCGAGCGATCATTGACAGCCCACAGACTCACTACCATCGAAGGCGTTCCCGCATATAAAAACCCGCGCATCAAGCCGTGCAACTCGTCGCCCGGATAGATGGCATTTACGCCTGTATGACAGGCCGAAAGCGTTACCATCTCCGCTTTTAAATTAAGATCCAGCAGGTTATAAAAGTGCAAATTTGAGTCCGCCAGCTTTAAGAAGGAGAACATCGGATTGTCGCGTCTGAAATAGCCGTGAGAAGCCAGATGCAGGAAGCGCGCCTGCGGCGCAAAACGCTTCAGGTTTTGGCGCGTCGCCTGGTCGCCTATCAGGCGCACCGAATCAGGAAAGATTGCGCCGAGCGCGAAAATTTCGTCTTCAATGCTTGGCGTTCCTTGCTCGGCTACACCTAAGGCGACAAGCTTCATTGCCGTTTGCCGCTTGCCGTTTGCCGTTTTGTCATCTCTTCTTTGCGCTTTGCCTTTGGCTCGGCACAGTTTCAACACAGAGGCACTCGGCGCATAAGAAATTCCGTAACGGTCAATCAGATAATTCTCGCCGGCGCGCAAGGCGTGAAACGGCACATAATGGAGCAAGCCATGTGGAATGATGACAATTTTATCGTTCGACAACAGCGCTTCAAGCGGGGCAAAAAGCATCTCATAGAGTCGCATGAGATGCCCGTCTGTGGTTCTCTTGAGTTGCCCGAAATACGAATTGACAAACGCCTGTCCGTAGTTGAATTTTTCTATTTGAAATCTGAATGCGGTCAGCGCCTTTTCAACTTCAATTGTTGATGCCATATTGCGGACAATTTTGATCTCCTGGCGCGACACTACGAAGGCTGAAATCTCATCGCCGGTAATGAAATACTCTATGGCGCATTCATCGGCTTCCAGTGCACCGCGCAAATCTTCACTGTCGGTCGAATGCCTGCTGTGAAGTTGGGCAAACGCTGAAGATTCAACTTCCAGACGCCGAAACAATTGCGCAATCTGTTTTTCGCAGCGCCTCACTTGGCGGCGATAGCGTTCCGCCGCTTCTCCCCTGCGCTGGTCGCCTTTGTCTTCTTCAAGGCCCGCGTGTGAGTTGTACCAATTCAAATCTTGAATCAACGTAGCAAGCCGCTGTTTGGTTTCGAGGCGCAATCCGCTCTGCTGAGAGTCGTCCGATTCGCTTACATAACGGCCCATTAAATCAGCCAGAGCGCGGGACTTGGATGATTCCACCAGTCGGAAGGCATCATCGATGAGATCGTCACCGCCCTCATCGAGACAGGCTTTGATGGTGTCTTCGTAAACCTCAATTTTGTCGCGCAGGAAACTCGTCTTAAATTCGTCTGCGGCTATGCCTGAGCGCATCTTCTCAATCACCGCAACCGCGCGACGGAACGATTCGAGCGCCGGGCGATTTCTCTGTCGCTCGATTTGCCCCAGCAGATGATGGCTTTTGTAAACGATGGCAGGGGCGAAGATTTCATCCACTACTTTTGCGGCAGCTTTCGCAAGCCGCCGAGCCTTCGCAAGGTCCCCTAGATGGTAAGCGGCTCGGGCTGCCAGGAGACACGAATAGGCGGAACGTGTGGCAAGTTTCTGTTTTCTAAAGGTGCGACGCGAAGTTTCAGCTCTTTCGAATGCTTCGGCATAATCTTTACGATGAAGCGCCAGTTCCGCCAGATAAGTCTCCGCCAGCGCTGTAAAGGTTTTGTTCTTCTTCTGCACGAAGGCTTCCCGTGCGGCAAGCAAATCAAGGCTCGCTTCATCGAACTCTTCGAGCCCCATAGCCGCCAGCGCGCGCGTCATAGAGGCTTTGGCGGATTCGTAACTCATACCCAATTCATTGAATTGATTCCGCGCATTGGTGGCGCTTTCGAGCGCATCTTCAAAGGAGTTCAAGGCGAAAAGAATGTCGGCAATTTCAAGGTCGCACCAGGCGACAAACTGAGAATCTCCCAAATTGTTCAGACGCTCGCGCGCTTGATAATAGCCTCGCAGAGCGGTGTTGTAATTGCCGCGCAAAAACTGTATGTAGGCGATGTGAAAACCCGCCAGCGCTGCATTGACCGATAGCCCGGCTTTTTCAAAAGCCTTCCCTGAACTTTCAAACAACCGCAAGGCTTCGTCAGGCTTGTCCAACTCCGTAAAAATATCTGCGCGATTCAAATCAACCAGCGCCTGCATAGATTTTTCGCCGGCCTGAGAAAAGATCTCGCGGGCCCGATTGTAATGTTCAAGCGCTTTTCGATAACGGTCCAGTTGATAGTAGACATTGCCGATGTTGGTTTCGAGTTGCGCGATTTGAATAATTCCTGCCTTTGCAAGCGAGCGCCGCGCCGCGCGCGCTATGCGTAGGGCATCCTTGAAACGTCCTAAATATTTGAGCGCCTCCACTTGAGTTTTTTGAATGATTGCCGCTTCGGTCGCAAGATTTGCGTGGCGCATAATCGCCACGGCACTGTCATAGAGCGGGTTGGCTTCCTGGTAATTCCCTTGTTGATGAAGAACATAGGCGCGGCTAGCTTGGGCAAACGCTAGAGAAACGGGATTATCTATGAGCTTGGCGAGTTCCGTGATGCGCGATGCAAGATTGGCTGCGGCCTTGAGGTCGCGCCCGC
>JANMSG010000562.1:0-2214 GCA_031389065.1 Acidobacteriota bacterium
CCAGGTTTCGCTTCCGGCATAGGCACAAAGGTTTCTTCCTTCACCAACACCGGGGTTTGAGGTTTTGCTCCGGTGTTTATCGCCGAATGTTTAACCAACTCTTCAATTCTTCCGGCTTTAATCGCCGCAATGATGACTTGATGCTGCCTCTTGAGCAGAGCAGCGATCGTTGCTTCATTGGCGCCTTGGATAATTTTATCTGCATAAGGCGTAAGCTTTTTGGCGATGATGGTGCCGCCAATATAAACCAGTGATTCAAGCACAGGATTGTCCTTCGTGCCACGGTCTTCGGTCTGCACGTGATATACGCAGTCTTGATGAGGAACGTCTGTGTTGAATCCAGTTATCATTTGCCTTGAAAGTACCACGCGCAATTTTCACAGTCAATAATTCGCCTTTGCAAAGGTCGGCTGTGACTTGCCTGGGTTCGATTTCCCAGTGATCATCTGCTGAAGGGGCTTTACAATTTTTGAGGTAGTTAAAAGGTATCCTTAACTGACCGACTATTCAAGACTCTTTTGCAAAGATTCTTTCCCTGTGCTGCCGAAACCGCCCGCGCCGCGCTCTGTTTCATCGAGTTCAGCAACGCAAAGTAAGCTTACTTCTTCAACTTTTTGAATGACCATCTGAGCGATGCGGTCGCCGCGTTTGCAATGAAAAGGCTGGCGCTGATCTGTGTTGATCACAATAACTGCAATCTCGCCGCGATACCCCGAATCAATCAAGCCAGGCGAATTGACCAGCGCGATGCCGTGACGCGCCGCCAGTCCGCTTCTGGGCAAGACAAATCCCGCGAAGCCTGGCGGTATCGCTAGCCCTATCCCTGTGGGAACGATGATGCGTTCGCCCGGTTCGAGCACAAAATCAATGCGGCTGTGAAGGTCAAAACCCGCGTCGCCTTGGCGTTGATAACGCGGCAGCGGCATGCCATCATCGAGAAGTTTTATGGGAATCTCAAGCATCACTTTTTGGGAATTGGTGTCACGGCGCTGAAATTCGATCCGGATAGGAAACCGATCTCAATGCCGCATGTTTCAAGAATTTCTGATGATTGCGCTGACGCCGCTGCGATTATTGAACGACGAACAGAACCCTGTCCACTGAAGAACTTATTTTACGAAACTGCTCAGAATGCCCCACTGCTTTGCGGTGGGGATGAATGAGCAATCTTGGTGACAGGCTCGATGCCATCGCCAAGATGAAACTAAGAAATCATTCAAGTACCTTTGAATGCCTCGCTGCTTGCGGCGAGGATGTTTACTCTTTCGCTGCGTAGTAACCTTTTTTGTATATGATCGCGATTTTTCCTTCACGTCTTGCAACCTCAGGCAAAAGCTTGACGCTGATTTTGCGAAACTTCTTGTCTCGTTTCTGATTTGTCGAGTAGTAGCCGAGACTATAGCGCGTGCGTAATCGCTCGATGAGTTCAGCCAGTTTCAGGGTAGCATTCGTCTGATTTGCCGGCATACTGACTCCACCTGTTTCTTCCACATAGGCACCGATAACGTCATCCAAAATTAATTTACGCGATTGATACTCTTTTACGGCGGCGGCGAAATCGCCTACGACAAGGCTGGAGACGACGCTGCCGTTCTCGCGCAACTCTTCTAACGCTTCCCGTCGAGAATGAGCAACCCCTTCCGGTTGATTGGAAAGATTGTCGGTTACCACAATGATGCAGCGACGAGTATCAGGATTAGCGGCTTTACCAATGTAGAGGGAGGCTTGGTACATCGCTTCGTCTATATATGTGCCTTCTCTTATCCATCTGCCCATGCTTTCGATAAAGCCGATGATACTGATGGTCGCTGCCCGGTCTTTAGTAAAATCCTGTAGCACCGTTGTAAAGGAACCGAAAGCCATTACAGCAACTTCATCCTGGGATTTCAATTGTTGCAGGGCGTTCAAGCCTTGTTCGCGCACTTGTTCCATAATCGGGAAAACGCTGCCGCTTACATCAAGAAGCAAAACGATGGAAAGGGGAAGCTTGTCCTGACTGAAATTTTCGATGTGCTGCCTGACACCGTCTTCAGTAACCGTGAAATCTGCCTTCTTCAGTCCGTTGATGACGCGCCCTGTTTTAGGGCTCAGCGCCTGAACGTCCACGACCACAAGTTCAGATTTGAGCTTGATCACCTCTTCTATGTTTTTGGGCTCTGTTTGTGCGCAAACGAAAGACGCCAGCGCCATAAGTATGACGAATGACCAGAAGAT
>JANMSG010000600.1:0-3548 GCA_031389065.1 Acidobacteriota bacterium
AGCGGAACCAGAAACCGCGTTGTCTGGCGCGTTGGTTGAAGGTCAAAAACCACACTTCATAATGCCCACGACTTTGCCCGTCCCAACGACACAGATTATCCGCGAAGTTTGCGACAGGACGTAAAGCAGGAGTCATGCTTACAGCCATAAATAGCGGTCCTATAAAAAGTGAACTCTTGTGTGCTGAGAGGGAAGATTCGAGCTATCTTCCGGAGGTCTCAGCAATGAGACCATACAGCATCGTCCTTGCGTTAGACAAATGATTTTCCATCCTGTAAAAATCAATGGTCTAATGAAATGAATAAGGGTGTAGCCTAAAAGCCAATAAAAGCCTGCTATTTCGGCATTTTCAGTTGAGGGAATCTTGATCACGCAAGTCAGGCAACTTGTGCATCTGCATTTGTGAGAACACGCAAGAAATAGGCTTGCGTCGCAGCCAATGGCAAAGGGCTGGAATCAATACCATTAGCCCGCTTAAGGCTTTGTTGAACTAAGCATTGACGGGCGGCAAAGCAAACGTGAATAATTAGCGGCTGTTATTTTTCCAAGAGGTGAGGCAGGCGTGGCAACAACGAAGACAAATCTTGAAATCGAAGTGAAATTGGCTTGTGATAATCTCGATCGTTTGCGCCAGGCAGAACTGGAGTTGCAGCTTGTTGAAGCGCGACATTTTGAAGACAACTGGTTGCTCGATTCCAAAGACCAGGCATTACTGAATCAAGGCGCGGCTCTGCGCGTTCGCTCTGTGAATAACAAAGGTGTGTTGACTTACAAAGGAATCGTTAGCGATAGCGAGACCTCGATCTTAAAAGTCCGCGAGGAAATCGAAAGCCCGGTTGACGAGCCTGAGCGCGTCGTCGAATTATTCGAGCGTCTGGGTTTTCATCGCTCGTTTCGTTATCAGAAATATCGAACGATTTACCACCTCAAGCGCGACGATGGGTCAGTCACTGTCACCTATGACGAAACTCCTATGGGTAATTTCATAGAGATTGAAGGCGACGAAGAAGGGGTGCTGCAAACGATGCAGGCCGCAGGATTTTCCGAAGCGGAGATCATACGCGAAAGTTACCCTGAGCTTCAGGCGCAAAGATGCAAAGATCGCGGCGTACCTCTTGAAGATTTGATTTTCTGAGATGTCAGATATCAGATGTTAGAGGTTAGCAACTATCAATGAGATTGACCCTGATGGTCAGTTTCCGTAAGGTAGTTTCTCAAATCTGACACCTGACATCTGACATCTGACATCTGACAAATATGAAAGCAATGATTTTAGCGGCAGGATTTGGCACGAGGCTTTGGCCTTTGACCGAAGACCGCACGAAACCGGCTATTCCTTTTTTGAATCGCCCGCTGATTACCTATTCAGTTGAGTATCTGGCGCAAGCGAGAATAAGCGACATCATTATCAATCTTCATCATCAGCCCGATTCCATTACCAAGCCGCTTGGCGACGGCTCGCAGTTCGGTGTACAGATCCACTACTCATACGAAGAAGTGATACTCGGCTCATCGGGCGCGATTGACAAAGTCCGCAACCTATTGATGGACGACGATTTCGTAGTCATTAACGGAAAGATTATTACGGAGATTGATTTGCAAGCAGCTATCGCTGAACACAAAGAGCGCAACGCCGTCGCCACGCTGGTATTGAAAGAGAATGTCGGGCGCGAACGCTTCAGCATCGTCGAGATAGACGAGCGCCGTTACATTTCGCGTTTCGCAGGATTCCCTCAACCGATCGCCAACGAAATCGCTATTGCTGAAGGGCAAAGCGCCAATGACCCGGTTGCCAAAGCAGACCTTGCGCCTTTAATGTTCGTAGGCATACAAGTTCTTTCGCCGCGTATTTTTGAATACGTGCCTCGCGACTGTTTTTCCCATTCGGTGAATGATGTTTATCCGAAAGCTATGGCTGCGGGCGAAGCAGTCATCGCGCATATCACGAAAGGCGATTGGTACGAACTCAGCACGATTGAACGCTACCTGGAATCAAGCATTCATTTCGCGCATCAAAAAGGGATGACCAATGTTGTAGGTGAAAATTGTCTAATCGAAGAAAACGCAACGGTTGAAGATTCGATTTTGTGGAATCGAGTGACGGTTGAGCGCGGCGCGCGCGTCCATCAATGCGTATTGGCTGATGATGTGCGAATTCCTGCCGATGCGGTAATCGAACGCGCTGTCGTCGTGCGCCGTGATATAGTGAAAGAAATCGAACGCGGCGAAGTCGTTGGGGATAATTTAATCATTCGTCTCTGATTTTAATTTATAGTTTTAAGTTGAGTATTTGCAATGAGCGCAATCGTAGAAACCTATCTTTCATCACGCATAACAGAATTAGCCGCAGAGTGTTTGAACACTTCTGCCAGCAATGTAAACATCAGCAAAGTCACAGGTGACGCTTCCACTCGCGCATACTTCCGCGCCAAAGCAAACGATAACAGCGTCATCATTGCGCTTTACAACGCGCCTTTTGATGAGCGCGTGCCGGCCGTTGAGCGCCTGGCTGCGGCTGAAGCTCAGAATCCAGCCGCCCGCCTGACCTTTGCCAGCGACCCCTGCGCCCACATCGAAACGACGGCACTTTTCCGTGAAGCCGGTTTGCCTGTACCGCGTGTACAGGCTTCATGCGGTGAAGAACACGTGATGTTTATCGAAGATGTTGGCGACACGCGCTTGCAGGACTGGCTTGCAGGGCGTTCAGAAAACGAATTGAAAGAGGCTTACCGCCATGCCGTGGCGATGATTATTACAATTCAGGAAGTCACGAAACAGGCTACAATAGCCGATTCCATCTGCTCGTGTCTGGCATTTGATGCAGCGAAGTTGAAATATGAATTAGGATTTTTCTTTGCCAACTACATCAACAAGTACCTGGGGTTGAAGCTAGACCCTGCGACAGCAAATGCCATCAATCAGGATTTCAAGGCGCTCTGCTCAGAGCTTGCGGCGCGCCCGCGTGTGTTAACGCATAGGGATTATCATGCGAGAAATCTGATGATGTACAACGATGAAATGTTCATCATAGACCAACAGGATGCTCGTATGGGACCTGCGAGTTATGACCTCGCATCGCTTTTGCGTGACCCGTATGCGGCAATTGATAACGCAGTTGCTAACGAGATGGTCGAGCTTTTCATAGAGAGGAAAGCCGCATCGAGTGTGCCACTTGAAAGCGTTGAGGAGTTCAGGCAAGAGTTGCACTTGATGACCGTGCAACGAATGTTGAAAGCCATAGGCACTTATGCGTATCAAGCAGCGGTGATGAAGAACCAAGTTTATGTAGGCTACATCGAACCGGCGACCAAAGCCGCGCTTGCTTCAATGAAGGCGCTCGGACGTTTTGAGACGACGCAAGCTTTGATTGAAAAGGCTATTATGTAAACCTTGTTGCCAGAGCGACATAAAATCCTTGTTTCGACCTGAATACACTGGAAAGTAAGTTTGTTGATGTTTTAAGTAGGGGCTGGGCTTGTCCCTGCCCGGATCGCCGCAGGCGATGAACCATCATTTTGCTTCGCAAAATCCGGGCAGCCACGAGGGCT
>JANMSG010000619.1:0-2959 GCA_031389065.1 Acidobacteriota bacterium
TCACCTTTTTGACGACGTTACCGGCGATCCGATGGCACGCTCCAGTTCAATGATCGCCAGCGCGAGCTTCAAAAGTTCCTCGATGGGCCAGCAAAAAGGAGGGGCCAGATGCCGCCTACTCCTCGGAGATTTCATCTCAAATATGATACGATCGTCAATCGTTAGGCGCCGACGTTATCGGCGGATCAAGGAGTGAATAGCTGCGGTTTCCTTTGTCGCATTTTCCCCAACTCGGACTCACTCTTCCTCCTCTCAGAGCGGCAACTCTTCTTGCTTTTGTAAATTGTGTCTCTTCTGTGGGGCGGCGTACCTGTAGGCTCGACAGGAGGGAAGCTGCGCTATCCGGCAATATGAAGTCCTCATCTGACCGGGAAAGCCCGTATCGCCTCCTCATACTCACCCGCGACATCCGACAAAGCCAAATCTCAATAAATTCCCAGGTTCTTTGATCCGCCGTTTGCCAAATTGATTCGGGGTAGCTGGTTTGCTAAAGTCGTAGTCATGTCCGAGCCTTCCACCGAGCAGATACGCGAATTGCTCGACTCTCTTTATCGCGTGGATTCGGGACGAATCCTGGCAACTCTGATCCGCTTGCTCGGTGATTTTGATCTTGCCGAGGAGGCGATGCACGAAGCCTTTGCGGCTGCGCTGAGCCTGTGGCCGAGGAGTGGAGTACCCTCCAACCCGCGACCATGGTTGATTTCGACTGCCCGATTCAAAGCCATTGATACTCTGCGTCGACGGGCAAGATTTGATGCGTCTCAAGACGAGCTCGTGCGATATCTCGAAGCGCAATGGAGTTCGGCGCAATGGTCCAATGAAGAGGACAGCCTTGAGGATGATCGGCTGCGCCTGATCTTTACATGCTGTCATCCATCTCTAGCGCCGGAAGCGCGCGTTGCGCTCACCTTGCGTGAGGTGTGCGGGCTGACAACCGAGGAGATAGCAAAGGCCTTCCTCATCACTCCGCGTACGCTGGCGCAGCGCATTGTGCGCGCCAAGGCAAAGATTCGAGAGACGCCGATTCCGTACGAGGTGCCGACGCCGCAGGAATTACCGGAGCGACTGGGCGCGGTGCTTCAGGTCATCTATCTCGTCTTTAACGAGGGTTATTCGGCTGCGACGGGAGCGGAGGTAACACGGGCCGAGCTAACCGGCGAGGCGATTCGACTGGGGGGGGTGCTGGCCGAACTCCAGCCAGAGCCAGAAGTCATTGGGCTGCTTTCCCTGATGTTGCTACACGAATCCCGTCACGCCGCCAGAACCTCTGTGACCGGAGAGCTGATTTTGCTGGAGAACCAGGATCGCTCGCTCTGGAACCGAGAGCAGATCGCGGAGGGAGTGGCATTGGTGGAGAAAGCCCTGAAGTCTCAGCGCTTCGGCTCTTACACACTGCAGGCTGCGATTGCTGCCGTTCACGCGGAGGCGAAGTCGGTCGCTGCGACCGACTGGCGGCAGATTGTTGCGCTGTACGACCGATTGGTACGAATTCAGCCTTCGCCAGTTGTAGAGCTGAATCGTGCCGTGGCAATTGCCGAGCGCGATGGTCCGGAGGCCGGTCTGATGCTTATCGACGCGGTGTTGGAGCATGGCGAATTGACAAATTATTACCTGATGCATTCAGCCCGTGCGGATATGTACCGCAGGGTCGGCAGGACAGCCGAGGCTCGATCCGCTTATGAGAAAGCCCTGGCGCTGACCCAACAGGAACCAGAGCGGCAATTCCTGCAAGAGCGGATTCGCGAGCTGAAATAAAAAAAGAAAAAAGCAATTTTTTTTTGAGCGCTTCGGTCGAATTCCGGCTCGGCCGTTCGACTATATCGTGAAGGCGGGGCAAACGGCCCGCCCGAAAACTGTTACAGAGAAAAAGGAGAAATTATGCCGCATTATCTGGTTACTGCTTACCTCCCCGACGACTTTGACCCGTCTGCCGTGGACGAAGCGATGGTGGAGGAGATTCACGCGCTCAATCGCGAAATGATCACTGCTGGTGTCAGGAAGTTCGCCGGCGGCCTGGGCTCGACGCGCACACTGCGGCCGCAGCCTAATGGTGAAGTGCTCGTCACCGACGGACCGTACCTGGAGACCAAGGAGCACGTGGGCGGTTTTTGGATTCTGGAAACCGCAGACCTGGACGAGGCGCTTGCGTGGGCGCGCAAGGGCGCCAAAGCGTGGCCGGGCGAGGTGCGAGAGATTTTTTTTCAGCCGGCCCCGGATCAAGCAGCGGAATGAAACCCAAGCTTAAAAAAGGAGACTGGCAATGAGAAAAATCAGGATCATCGAACATATCTCGCTGGACGGCGTGATTCAGGCACCCGGCGGGCCAGAGGAAGATCCAAACGGCTTCAAGTACGGCGGATGGGCGGGGCCGCATGCCGACCCGGATGGAGGAGAGGCCATCATCGCGGCTCACAGCGAGGCTTTCGATCTGTTGCTGGGCCGCCGAACTTACGATATCTGGAGCGGCTTTTGGCCGAAAGCCCCGAAGAGTCCGATGGCGGACAGTTTTAACGCGGCGACGAAATACGTCGCGACCCACAAGCCGAAGAGTCTTGCATGGGGGCCGGCCGAGGGCATTGGAGCGGACATCGTCGAGGGCATTCGCCGCATCAAGGCGAACGATGGACCGCAACTGATCGTCTGGGGCAGCTCGACACTGACCCCCGTGCTGCTCGAACACGGGCTTGCCGATGAGGTCTTGCTGCTTGTCTTCCCGGTTCTGTTAGGCACTGGCAAACGTATCTTTTCGGAGGGAACCCCACCACGCGAACTGGCGCTCGTTAGCACGAAGGCTGTGGGCTCGGGCGTCATCATCAGCACCTACAGGCCCAGCGGACCTTTGCGGACCAGCTCCTACCACGACGCGACGAAGTGAAGCGACCTCAGAGATCATGGGCGGTTCAAAGGCCGGGCCACCCGCCACAAGGCCTCGATCACGATGCAGCTGCCCAAGCGCTAC